>NZ_JBFRVX010000582.1:0-7666 GCF_041475345.1 Vibrio sp. 10N.222.48.A3
AGCCTAGACTAGCCAGTAGAACATGCCCCTGTTAGTTTTGATGTCTTTCGTATTTTTACGGTAAATGGCGACAGAAGAGCCATACATCAGCATAGTTGAAGCCTTGAATCTCGTCTCTAATTTATGATTTTGATTAGTGTTCGCACCAGTTTTTGATATTATTCGCGAAAATAAGTTTGAAGAAGTAGATCCACAATGGTCGAAACGTTATTAGTACAATTTGCTCCGATGCTATTAGGAGCCCAACTGATCTTAACCCTCATCTTAGTGAAAGGGGATATTTGCCCGGGACAACGTGGCCGCATTCACAAGATGTTGCCTGCAATTGGCGTGCTTTGGCTTGCCGTTGCCTCATTAAGAATTGAAGCATTTCTTGTCGTGTTCGCGATCTTTTATTTCTATTCTCAAGTTCAAACCAAGAAGACTCGAGATTCTGGCCCTATTTGGGTGATGTATTTAGCTTGTGGTTTAGCACTGTCATACGTTGCTATACAAGCGACGGAGCAAGCAACCACAGTCGGTATTATTAGCACTTTATTACTCGTGGTTTTATTGGGGGCAGCGTTTGGTCATTTACTGCTGACGATTGCAAGAACACGCTTACAGGCTTTTCACCGTGTTCTGCCCGTTGTTGGTGTGCTGACGGGGATGTTGGTGGTTTTGGCGACGGTCATAAATGTTTACTCTCTGTCTGAAGCTCAATTAGAGCCAATGATTTCAACTCTGCTGTTTAGCTTTGCTTTGCTAATCTCTGCTATCGTGGTGTGGTGTTGGCATTTATTGTTCGTTAAAACCCCTGAAAAGCTTCAGCTGACTATTTCATTGTTGATGTTATTGGCGGCGGCTGTTGGTTTAACGCCAGTTTGGGCGATGTAGGCGGTTACTGATCTCACAAGCCTTTCGGTGTTGAATCGAAAAAGTGTGATCTGTTTTTTAGCGGGGTGTTGGTAAGCGTTCTAAACTTAAATCTAGTCGGTGTGTTCGTTAGGAGTACGGGATGGATTTAAGCAACGTCAAAGGTTTCGATAGCATTATTTTGCTGGGAATCGTGAATGAAAAACTTCGCTTAGAATGCGATAGCTTTGAAGAGCTGATCAGTATGTATGAAATGGATATAGAAAGTGTCGTGGGCAAGCTTGATATGTTGGGCTATCAATACGACCCACTGACTAATCAATTCAAGTCTTACTCAAGATAAGCTCACAATGAGAGTTTCTTCTATCGTGGATTAACACTCATTACCTGTTGTCGGTATTGGCAATAAAAAAGTCACAGATAATCTGTGACTTTTTTGTTTCTGGCGCATATCTATCAGGTTCAACGCAGGCATAAACTAACCCAACAACGAGTCTCTTAAACGACCTCAATGCCATCTAGGTGACTCTTACTTTGCTGTCTTGCCGTGCTAAAGAAAGCTTGTAGGTAACGTTTGTCTTTTTCTGAGTTTCTTACCGCTGCGAACAACCTTCTTGAAAGCCCGTTACCCAATGGTTTACTGGCGATTAACCCTTGTCTCGAAAATTCACTGATTGCCCAATTTGGCAACGCAGCAACCCCTAAGCCTGCCGATACCATTTGCACTAACATCAATGTGTTGTCTGCTTGTTTCCATTTCTTTGGTTCAACGCCTGCTGGTTGCAAAAAGTGTTTCACTACATCGAGACGCTGTTTTTGAACCGGATAAGAGAGCATGGTTATATCGCTAAGATCTTGCGGTTCTATGCTCTGTTTTTCTGCCAAAGGTGAGTTGATTGCAGTGATCAAACGCATCTCAAAATCAAAGAGAGGTTCGTAGTGAACCTCAGAGCGAGGCTGAATGTCTGATGTGATCACCAAGTCGAGTTCGCCTGCCATTAGTGCGGGTAGGGGTTCAAAGCCAAACCCTGACGAGAAATCAAGGGTTACACTTGGCCAAGCAACTTGGTACTCCTTCAAAGCGGGCATTAACCATTGGAAGCATGAGTGACACTCGATCGCCATGTGCAATCGACCATTCACATCTTCTTTTAGGCTTGCGAGTTCGTTTTCAGCTTTGGCGATTTGTGGCTGTATCTCATCAGCCAGTTTTAACAAGATTTCGCCTTCCGAGGTAAATTTAACCGGCCTTGTTTTACGCAAAAAAAGCTGACCGCCAATTCGAGCCTCAAGGTCTTTCAACTGGTGAGAAAGTGCCGACTGAGTCAGATGAAGAGAAGTTGCAGTCGCGGTTAGCGAGCCGCTGTCTCTCAAGGTGGTCAATGTTCGAAGGTGTTTAAGCTCTATCATGAGTATTCCTCATATTCCCTAAGCTAATTCAATATTTCTTAATAATCACCCTACGGTGTTTTCTTTCATTTGTAAACGTCTGGATGTCCAGATGGATTTAATAAATTAGCGGTTAGATTATTAAAGATGAAAATTATTAATAAACAAGATGAATATTTGGACCTTGTTCATCGTTCAGATTAGGGAGATAGTTTAGCCATCCAGACGCCTTTGTTAAAAATGCAATCATTACAGGCAGTCTGACCGGAAATTAAAATTATCGAATAAGGAACACACACATGACGACAACAACGCATATTCTTGGCTACCCACGTATCGGTGAAAAACGCGAACTCAAATTCACTCTCGAGAAGTACTGGCGCGGTGAGATCGATCAATCTGAGCTTAAGCAGATCGGCAGTGAATTAAGAAATCGTAACTGGAATGTACAAGCTGACGCGAATCTAAGCTTTGCAACTGCGGGTGACTTCGCATGGTATGACCATGTACTAACTACGACTCTACTTCTAGGTCACGTTCCCAAGCGCCATGCTGGTGGATCAGAAGATGAAAAATCCTTCCCAGATTTAGATACCTTGTTCCGTGTAGGTCGCGGTCAGTCTCAAGTTCAATCTACTTGCTGCGGTGGTTCGCATACGTCGAATGATGTCACTAAAGACAGTTCAGCTGCTTCTGACATGACCAAGTGGTTCAACACTAACTACCACTACATTGTTCCTGAGTTCAGCAAAGATGACTCTTTTGAAGTCAACTGTTTGATGAAGTGAATGAAGCGATTAAAGCAGGACACAAAGTTAAGCCTGTACTCCTTGGGCCACTCTCTTACTTATACCTAGGCAAAGAAGTGGAAGAAGGGTTTGACCGCTTATCTCTACTTCCTCGCCTTCTTACCGCGTATCAAGCCATTTTGGCAAAGCTCTCAAAGCTTGGCGTAGAGTGGGTCCAAATTGATGAGCCAATCCTGGCTTTGGAGCTTGATAATCAGTGGGTAGATTCATTCAAGCTGGCTTACCAAGTGATTCAAGGCGATGTAAAACTACTACTTACCACTTACTTTGATTCGGTCACAGATACATTAGATAAAATCGTAGATCTGCCTATAAACGGCTTACATATCGACTTAGTAGCAGCACCGCAGCAACTCGATGAAGTGGTTAATAAGTTACCGGAAGATTGGGTACTTTCTGCGGGTGCAATCAATGGACGCAATGTGTGGCGAGCTGACTTAGCCGCGCAGCTTGAGTTACTGCAACCTGTGAAAGACAAACTAGGAGATAAGCTTTGGATCGCAAGTTCATGTTCATTGCTGCATAGTCCTGTTGATTTGGAGTTAGAAGAAACGCTTAGCGAAGAAGTGAAGAGTTGGTTTGCCTTCGCAAAACAGAAAGTCACCGAGGTGAGCTTGTTGGGTGCGGCGTTAGACGGCGATCAAAATGCCATTTTGGCGTGTGAGACTTACAGCCAACCAATTGTTGCCCGTAAGAACGCGACTCATGTGAACAAGCCACAAGTTCAGGCTCGTATCAATACCATTACCAAAGCACTGGCAGAACGCAGTGCTCCATACGCAGAGCGCGCAGCGCATCAGTCTGAAGTTCTCGGGTTACCGCTGTTACCAACCACAACCATTGGTTCGTTCCCACAGACAGGAGAGATTCGTCTTCAGCGTAGTGCTTACCGAACTGGCAAACTGAATGAAGCGGAATACACAACCGCATTGAAAGGTCATATTGCTGATGCTGTTAAGCGCCAAGAAGCCTTAGATTTGGATGTGCTTGTGCATGGTGAGGCGGAACGCAATGACATGGTGGAGTACTTTGCAGAAAACCTAGCAGGCTTCCAAACCACTAAGTTTGGTTGGGTACAAAGTTATGGCTCTCGTTGCGTGAAACCGGCGATTGTGGTTGCGGATATTGAGCGTGAAAAACCAATGACGGTCGAGTGGTCGACTTATGCTCAATCTCTAACTTCAAAGCAGATGAAAGGCATGCTCACAGGGCCAGTGACTATCTTATGTTGGACATTCCCACGTGAAGATATCTCGCGTAAAGAGATCACTAATCAATTGGCATTTGCGCTGCGTGATGAGGTGTCTGATCTGCAAGACGCAGGAATCAACATTATTCAAATCGATGAGCCTGCTATTCGCGAAGGTTTGCCTTTGAAAAAGCGCGACCATGCAGAGTACTTAGAATGGGCAGTGGATGCCTTTAAGATCTCAGCGGCGAGTGCTAAACCAGAAACTCAGATTCATACCCACATGTGTTACAGCGAGTTCAACGAGATCATTGATTCAGTGGCCGCGCTAGATGCCGATGTGATTACCATTGAGACTTCTCGTTCGAACATGGAACTACTGAAAGCGTTTGAAGAGTTTAACTATCCGAATGCGATTGGACCTGGCGTTTATGATATTCACTCGCCAAACATCCCTTCAGAAGAGTGGATTGTTGATTTACTTAAGAAAGCGGCAGAAAAAATACCTGCAGAACGTTTATGGGCAAACCCTGATTGTGGGCTGAAGACACGTAATTGGGCAGAGACAGAAGCGGCACTCACTAACTTAGTTTCGGCGACGAAGACACTGCGTAAAGAGTGGGAATCAGCTGAGGCATAATTCAGTCTAAGATTTGATTGACCCTCTACTCCACGATGACCCACAAAAAAGGCCTCGCATTTGCGAGGCCTTCTGGTTTTATACTTGTTCGAATCTCGAATCTCGAATCTAGCGGCTGCTCTGACACGTCTCTTTGCTGATCAGCTTTTCAACCATCAGTTGTCCGCGTGTATTGCGAATTTTGATGTTGTAAGCTAAGCCCATGTCGAGGTTAGCTCTTACTTCAGAGTTGGTGCAGTAGCTATTCACACTCATGTCTACAACTTGGTTTAAAGGCTTAGCGCCTTTCGCATCTTGGTTGTAGATCATCATGATTTCGACGACAGTATTTTTTGCTAGCACACGCATGATAGAGAGTGGACCATACTCAATAGGTAGGCCGGCAGATAAAACACCCGCACGATGGTGAGCCATCATCTCTAACTGTCTTTGTTTGTCTTGTTCACTTGATGAGCTACAGCCTGCGAGTAGGGCAATAGCCAGTGACCCAATAATCCATTTTTTCACGTTAAAATACTTTCTTGAATGGTTTAACAATCACATTCTGGTAGACACCAGCAGCGATGTACGGGTCTGCATCAGCCCATGCTTGTGCGTCTTCCAAAGAGTTGAATTCAGCAATCACAGTAGAACCAGTGAAGCCTGCTTCGCCAGGGTTATCGGAGTCAATTGCTGGCATTGGACCTGCTGTTAACAGTCGGCCTTCATTGTGAAGTGTTTGTAGGCGTTCTAGATGTTGTGGGCGAACACTTAGGCGTTTTTCTAATGAGTTTTCGACGTCTTGAGAAAAAATCACGTACCACATGTTGAGATATCCTTATGTTACTTCACTGAATTAGAGCGATTAAATTAGTTATCTGGCTAATTTACGCGAACTAATCGGTATTGGAAGAGTTAATGATAAGAAATTGTGAAATGGTGCGGGAGAGTGAGAAGGTCTTTAGCATTTTTAATCGAAACGACTAAAGACCTTAAAGTGCGATAGGGTCGTCGAAAGTACTATTTATTAATTGAGCGAGGTTTACCACTTTCGTCCACGGCAACGTAGTTGAATGTCGCGCCACATACCTTGTAACGATCGCCAATACCGTGATCAAGTACAGGCTTCACCCAGACTTCTAGGTCGATATTCATCGAGCTACGGCCAATCTTGGTGCAGTCGCCATAAACACAGACCACATCGCCAACCGACACTGGCTGTTTGAATTCGATGCTTGATACTGACACGGTGACTATCTTGCCGTTAGAGATCTCTTTCGCCAGTATCCCGCCAGCAAGGTCGAGCTGAGACATTATCCAACCACCGAAAATCTGGCCTGCTGCATTGGTATCAGAAGGCATCGCCAAAGTGCGAAGAAGTAAAGAACCAATCGGGTTCAAAGTTGATTGAATAGTCATTGTTGTACTCTTAATGGTATTGATTGTTTTAAATTTAAATAGATGTGTTTGCGGGGTTCGCGGTGGTCGTATTTTTAACGTATTCACCGAACACAAACAATCAGTGGCCAATGATCACGAGTATCATTGGCCACTGTTAAATCGCATATTGATAATAATTGTATCAAAAAGGGGGTGAGGACTCATCCCTAAGGGTTATTTCTCCTCGGTATTTTTACCTGAGAGCTCTTGTTGCGTATCGTTTTGTGTTTCTTGGTCTCTTTGCTGATGCTTATCTTTTGGCAAATGTTGGTCTTTTGGTAAATGTTTATAGATATAAACGCCCGTTAGTAAGGTAAATGCAAAAGTAGCGATCAGTAAGCCAAACACTTTGAAGTTGACCCACACATCCAATGGCAGGTTGAAAGCAACGTAAACATTGAGGATCGCACACAATGTGAAGAACAGAGTCCAAGCCCAGTTGATCTTGCCCCACACTGCTTCAGGAAGAGAGATCTCTTTACCCAACATGCCTTTAATCGCTGATTTGCCCATTAGGTGACTGACTGTAAGGCCGATAGCAAATAGCGCATAAACGATGGTCACTTTCCATTTTATGAAGTTGTCATCATGCAAAAAGATGGTCATGCCACCAAATACGGCAACCATTAGAAAGGTGATGATCTGCATTTTTTCTACTTTCTTGTAGATGATGTACGTCAAAATGATTTGTACTGCGGAAGCAACAATCAATGCACCTGTAGCCGTGTAGATGTCGTACATCTTGTAAAGCGCAAAGAAAATAATGAGAGGAATGAAATCAAGAATTTGCTTCATGTGGCACTGACTATCCAGTTAGTTGAGTTGCAGACAGTCTAACCAAAACTGTCTCGATGCTAAATAGCTCGAGACAATTGGGTGCTAATTAATTCAATCTAACCGATTATCGTGTTTAGCGAACTCTAACAGGTTAACGCATTGACGAGGTTTGATAGCGAGGTATTAGCTTCTTGATGTCTTCAAGGTAACCTTCACTTTTCAAACTGTCTAATGTGTTTTCGAGTTCTTGTTCGCTCATGGTAAAACACGTCGATTTACCGGTCGTTAAGTCGAGATACTCGTGATATTCACGCTCTGTGAAGTGGCCAATTCTGTCCATTAATAGAGTTTTAATTCCATGGTGAATTAAGCCGTAATATGTATGTCGTTGTAAGGTCATAGCCTATCCTCCGTGACAAGCTGCAATGTTATTGGTGCAACCTGCTGTATATTAGTTGGGTTATCTATGACAAAGCAATTCGAATGCCATTTAATCCATTGGGGTAGAATTTCTGACGTAAAAAGTTGAATTAATTTTCTTTTCAACTAGTTAAAGAAACGTTCGTTCTATTCTATAGATACCAATAC
>NZ_JBFRVX010000583.1:0-4336 GCF_041475345.1 Vibrio sp. 10N.222.48.A3
GATAGCGCTGAACCAGACAATTCTGAAATGTCGAAACTGCGTGAAGAACGTAAACGACAAGCTCGAGAGCGCAAGGCACAACAAGCAGCAACTGATGCTCCTGCAGAAAAATCAGGTGACGCTAAGAAAGACGCGGTTGCTGCGGCTATTGCTCGCGCTAAAGCCAAGAAGGCTCTACAAGTGGAATCTTCTACTCAAACAGAAAGCGAGGCTCCAGTTGCAAGTACTGGCGACGCTAAGAAAGATGCTGTCGCTGCGGCCATTGCTCGCGCTAAAGCCAAGAAAGCTCAACAAGCGGAATCAGCTACTCAAACCGAAAGTGAAGCTCCAGCTGAAAGTACTGGCGACGCTAAGAAAGATGCTGTTGCTGCAGCTATCGCTCGTGCTAAAGCAAAGAAAGCTCAACAAGCAGAATCAGCTACTCAAACCGCAAGTGAGGCTCCGGCTGAAAGTACTGGCGATGCCAAGAAAGATGCTGTCGCTGCTGCAATAGCTCGCGCTAAAGCAAAGAAAGCACAACAAGCTGAATCAGCTACTCTAACCGAAAGTGAAGCTCCGGTTAAAAGTTCTGGCGATGCTAAAAAAGATGCTGTCGCTGCCGCAATAGCTCGCGCTAAAGCAAAGAAAGCACAACAAGCTGAATCTTTTACTCCAACAGCAAGCGAAGCTCCGGTTAAAAGTTCTGGCGATGCTAAGAAAGATGCAGTTGCTGCCGCAATAGCTCGCGCTAAAGCGAAGAAAGCACAGCAAGCTAAGCAGGTCGAAGCAGAAGCAATCGCTCCTGAAGTAGAAGTGGAAGTGGAAGCTGAAATTCAATCAGAACCAGTGGATCCTAAAAAAGCTGCCGTTGCCGCGGCAATAGCTCGCGCTAAAGCAAGAAAGGCACAACAAGCGAAACAGGAAGAGTCAGCAGAAACACCTGAATCTGTGGTTGAACCTGTAGTTGAATTAAAGGCTGAAACTCAACAAGAACCAGTCGATCCTAAAAAAGCAGCGGTTGCTGCAGCGATTGCTCGTGCTAAAGCAAGAAAGGCGCAGCAAGAGCAAGACAAAAAGAATAATGAGGAGAAAGAGTAGTGGCCTTCTTTATCGCCAGCTCACCGCACGCGCACAATCGTAGAAGCACCCCTGATCTCATGAAATGGGTCGCTATTTGTGCATTGCCAGGTCTACTAGCTCAAACCTACTTCTTTGGATGGGGTACGCTCATCCAGTTAGTATTTGCTATTGCACTTGCTGTTACCTTTGAAGCCGCTGTAATGCTGCTAAGAAAACGCCCGCCAGTGATGGCATTGCGTGATTACAGCGCTGTTGTGACCGCTTGGCTACTCAGTGTCGCGATTCCGCCACACTCTCCGTGGTGGATTCTCGTGATAGGTATGTTCTTCGCGATTGTCATCGCAAAACACCTTTATGGCGGCCTTGGGCAAAACCCATTTAACCCTGCGATGGTGGCTTACGTTGTTTTGCTGATCTCATTCCCAGTTCAAATGACCAGCTGGAATGCGCCGACCAGTTTAACTGCTGAAGCTACGAGCTTTGTTGACTCCTTCTTGATGATCTTTACTGGTTTCAATAATGAAGGCTTGTCTTTACAACAAGCACGCCTTGGTATTGATGGCACCACGATGGCGACGCCACTCGATGCCTTCAAAACCGCACTAACGGCAGGTAACTCGGCTTCTGAAGCTCTGTCTCAACCTCAATTTAGCTGGTTAGCTGGCGTGGGTTGGGAATGGGTAAACCTTGCTTACCTTATTGGTGGCTTGGTGCTTATCAAGCAACGCGTGATTCAATGGCATATCCCAGTCGCGTTTCTGGGCAGCTTGACCCTATTTAGCCTAGTGTTCTTGATGTTCACTCCTGGCGAAACCGCATCACCGACCATTCATCTATTGTCTGGTGCGACTATGCTCGGCGCATTTTTCATTGCGACCGACCCAGTTTCAGCATCAACAACAGTGAAAGGTCGCTTAGTGTTTGGCGCTCTGATCGGCGGTTTGGTATTTATCATCCGCAGTTGGGGTGGTTTCCCTGATGGCGTGGCGTTTGCTGTATTGTTAGCCAACATGTGTGTTCCACTGATTGACTACTACACCAAACCTCGTACATACGGCCACTAAAGGGAGCGGATACCATGCTAAATGCAATTAAGAAAAACGGCCTTGTACTCGCGATTTTTGCGTGTGCTTCGACGGGTTTGGTCGCGGTAACTCACTACCTGACCAAAGATCAGATCAAACAACAAGAACAGGCTCAGTTACTGTCTGTGCTTAACCAAGTAATCACACATGATCTACACGACAACGAACTGTTTTCATCTTGCACTCTCGTTCAAACAGAAGAACTTGGTACTGAGCAAGCGATGCCGGCTTACATTGCTAAAATCAATGGTGAGCCGAGTGCGATTGCGATCGAAGCGATTGCCCCAGACGGCTACAACGGCGCGATTAAAGTGATTGTTGGAATGAAGATCGACGGTACTATTTTAGGTACTCGCGTGCTTTCTCACCAAGAAACTCCAGGTTTGGGTGATAAGATTGATTTGCGTGTGAGTGATTGGATTCTCTCATTTGCTGGTAAGCAAGTGACGGATTCTAATCTTGACCGTTGGAAGGTTCGTAAAGATGGTGGTGACTTTGACCAGTTCACTGGCGCAACCATTACGCCAAGAGCTGTTGTGAAGTCAGTTAAACAAGCGGTGCAATACGTTAATCAAAACAACCAAGCATTGCTTGCTCAACCTCTAAATTGTGGTGGTGAATAATGAGTGACCATAAAACACTGATCAAAAATGGCATGTGGGCCAATAACCCTGCCCTAGTGCAACTCCTTGGCTTATGTCCGCTGTTGGCTGTCTCTTCGACTGTGACTAACGCTCTTGGATTAGGTATCGCTACCTTGCTTGTACTAGTCGGCTCGAACGTGTCTGTATCTTTGGTTCGAAACCATGTGCCAAAAGAAGTGCGTATTCCAGTGTTCGTGATGATCATTGCTTCACTAGTAACCTGTGTTCAACTTCTGATGAACGCCTACGCGTATGGCCTTTACCTCTCTTTGGGTATCTTTATCCCGCTGATCGTAACCAACTGTATCATCATTGGCCGAGCGGAAGCCTTCGCGTCTAAAAACGAAGTTTTACCTGCAGCTCAAGATGGTTTCTGGATGGGTCTTGGCATGACATCGGTACTGGTTGTATTGGGTGCGATGCGCGAGGTTATTGGTAACGGAACCCTATTTGATGGCGCAGACCTACTCCTTGGTGATTGGGCTTCGGTGTTACGAATCCAGATATTCCAATTTAATAACAGCTTCTTGTTAGCCCTGCTACCACCCGGTGCCTTCATTGGTGTTGGTTTCTTGATTGCTTTGAAAAACATCATCGACAACCAAGCTAAATCTAGACAGCCAAAACAAGAAAAACCAGCTATTGAACGCGCTCGCGTTACCAATGCCTGATAAGTTACAGTAGCTTAAATCCTGCTGAGTAGCTCAACCGCTCAGCAGGTAAATAGATTGACCAAGTACACATAATAATGACGCTCATAAGAGCGCGTAACCGATGATAAAGCCTGAACCATTGCGAAACTTGTTATTTTAAAACGAGTAAGTTTGAAAGAACTTCGCTGGAACTCAAGCCCTAACTATTTGAAAGTAATGTCGCTATGAACAATGTAAAACGAGTAGAAATACTTGAGCGTTTGAGAGAAAACAATCCAAATCCAGAAACCGAGCTTAACTGGAACAGCTCTTTCGAGTTGCTAATCGCCGTGCTCTTATCTGCGCAGGCGACCGATGTCAGCGTCAACAAAGCCACTGATAAGCTGTACCCTGTGGCTAATACTCCACAGGCTATTTTCGACCTAGGTGTCGACGGCCTAAAAGAGTACATCAAGACCATCGGCCTATTTAATTCGAAAGCAGAAAACACCATCAAAACGTGTCGTATGCTGCTTGACCTACATAATGGTGAAGTACCGGAAGATCGTGCTGCGTTAGAAGCCCTTCCAGGTGTAGGCCGCAAAACAGCAAACGTAGTGTTAAATACTGCATTCGGTTGGCCAACCATTGCCGTTGATACTCACATCTATCGTGTATCAAACCGCACTAAGTTAGCAATGGGTAAAACGGTCGATGATGTTGAAGCTAAGCTGCTCAAAGTCATTCCAAAAGAATTCAAACTGGATGTCCACCACTGGCTCATTCTTCATGGACGTTACACCTGTGTGGCGCGTAAACCACGCTGTGGCAGCTGTATCATTGAAGACTTGTGTGAGTTCAAGGAAAAAACCGACGTCTAGGCTAGCTCTAAGCGAATGAAGCTAAGAAGCTAAGA
>NZ_JBFRVX010000584.1:0-7298 GCF_041475345.1 Vibrio sp. 10N.222.48.A3
ATGTAAGTACTGATTCATTTTTGCTAAACATCTTTGTTTCGTGGTAGTGCTTAGTGGTCGTGAGCTTCACCAGCACCTTTCGGGTAACGAATGTTCTCAACCATCTCTTGTACATCTTCAGGAACTTCAGCGGTCACTTTGTTCACTGCAATTGATACTACGAAGTTTAGACACATACCTAGCGTACCGATGCCTTCTGGGCTGATACCAAACCACCAGTTTTCCGGTGTGCTTGCTGCTGGGTTAATGAACTTGAAGTAGATGATGTAGCTTGCTGTGAAGGCAATACCTGACAACATACCTGCAATTGCGCCTTCCTTGTTCATCTTCTTGTAGAAGATACCTAGGATGATCGCTGGGAAGAAGGATGCTGCGGCTAAGCCGAAGGCAAACGCTACTACCTGTGCTACAAAGCCTGGTGGGTTAATACCCAAGTAACCTGCACCTACAATCGCGATCATGGCAGCTAAACGAGCGGCTAACAGCTCCTGCTTGTCGGTCATGTTTGGTCTAAAGCCTTTCTTCAACAAGTCATGTGAAATCGACGTTGAGATTACCAATAGCAGACCCGCGGCTGTTGATAGTGCTGCGGCTAAGCCACCAGCTGCAAGCAGTGCGACAACCCAGTTTGGTAGTTTTGCTAGTTCTGGAGAAGCCAGTACGATGATGTCACGGTTAATCTTCATTTCGTTGCGTTCGTCGCCCGAGTAGAACATTTTGCCATCGCCGTTCTTATCTTCCCAACCAACTAGGCCAGTGCTTTCCCAGTTTTTGTACCAGCTTGGTGCTTCTGCTGCTGCGACACCTTGCATGTCTGGGCCATTAATCGTTTCGATCATATTTACACGAGCGAAGGCTGCAACGCCTGGCGCTGTTGTGTATAGCAATGAGATGAACAGTAGTGCCCAACCCGCTGAGATACGAGCATCACGTACTTTTGGTACCGTGAAGAAACGAATGATTACGTGTGGAAGACCGGCAGTACCTACCATTAGAGCTGCACAGATGAAGAATACATCTACCATGCTCTTGTTACCTTCGGTATAGGCTGTAAATCCGAGCTCTTCGGTTAGTCCATCCAGTTTATCAAGTAAGTATACATCTGTACCTGATAGCGTTGAGCCCATACCAACTTGTGGAAGTGGGTTACCTGTCATCATGATTGAGGTAAAGATTGCTGGAACAAGGAAGGCGAAAATGAGGACACAGAATTGAGCTACCTGCGTATAAGTGATGCCTTTCATGCCACCAAGCACTGCGTAGAAGAACACAATACCCATACCAATGATGATGCCTAGGTTAATATCAACTTCTAGGAAACGAGAGAATACAACGCCAACACCACGCATCTGGCCCGCAACGTACGTAAATGATACGAAGATTGCACAGAATACCGCTACCATACGTGCTGTTTTCGAGTAGTAACGTTCACCGATGAAATCAGGAACCGTAAACTGACCGAACTTACGTAGGTAAGGTGCTAAACATAGCGCAAGTAGTACATAACCACCTGTCCAACCCATGAGGTAAACCGCACCGTCGTAACCAACGAATGAGATGATACCTGCCATTGAGATGAATGATGCTGCCGACATCCAGTCAGCGGCTGTTGCCATGCCGTTTGCTACTGGGTGTACGCCGCCGCCAGCAACGTAGAATTCACTCGTTGTTCCAGCGCGAGCCCAGATTGCGATGCCGATATAGACTGCGAAAGTAATACCGACGAGAATAAACGTCCAAGTTTGAATATCCATGTTCTAGCCTCTAGTCTTCCTGTACGTTGTATTTTTTGTCCAGCTTATTCATGCGAACAACGTAAATAAATATCAACGCCACGAAGGTATAAATTGAACCTTGTTGAGCGAACCAAAAACCTAGCTTAAACCCGCCAAATTGAATGGTATTTAGGACATCCACAAATAAGATGCCAGCGCCATAAGACACCACAAACCAGACAGCGAGTAGTGTTCCCATTATTCCCAAGTTTTCCTTCCAGTAGGCTTGAGCATGTTCCGTAGATTCGAACGCCATTGCCTTCTCCTTTAATTCCGTTTTCGTAGAAACCGTTTCTGTAGAAATTGCTGTGTTAACGTAATGTTACGATTTAGAATGTAGCAAGGATAAGTCAAGGGATCTGTGCAACTTTAGTCGGGACGCTATTAGCGCTAATGTCCTTAAATATGGGAGCTAGGAGACAGAACCATAGAAAAACGTGATGTTGCAATGATGTTAAATTAGCCAAAGGTCTAACAAAAAGGGATGAATTAGAGTGAGAGTCATAAAATTTAACAACTAAATGACTGAGAAACGGTATTTAGCCCTGCTTATGACACGAAGCGAAACATAAGTTTGTTATAGTAACTACGGCACTTTCACCGACCGTGCCTTGCTAAACGGCAGAAGATCAACAAGCTAGTGGCAAAAGATCAACAGGCTTAAAGCTCGGATTTTATTCTTTGGGGGAACGAATTGGACGCAATAACCATTAACCACTTATTCTTGACTGGTGCCGTACTCATCGCCATCAGCGTGCTTTTCTCACAAGTGTCCTCTCGATTGGGCGTTCCTATTCTTTTGATCTTTTTGTTCGTTGGTATGTTAGCGGGTGAAGATGGACCCGGTAATATTCATTTCGATGATTACTCACTGACCTACTTGGTGAGTAACCTTGCGCTTGCCGTGATTCTGTTGGATGGCGGTATGCGAACCAAGGTGGCGAGCTTCAAGGTCGCTTTCTGGCCTTCGCTCTCGCTGGCGACGATAGGTGTCGCATGTACAGCAACCTTAACCGGATTGATGGCGGCTTGGCTGTTTGACTTGTCATTAATGCAGGGCATCTTGGTCGGGGCGATTGTGGGTTCAACCGATGCGGCAGCGGTATTCTCTTTGCTGAAAGGGCAGAGTCTCAATGAGCGTGTAGGTTCAACTCTAGAGATCGAATCGGGCACTAACGACCCAATGGCGGTCTTCCTGACGGTGACCTTAATTGCGCTGTTAGGTAACCCTGACGCTGAGATGGGAATGAACTTCCTACTGCAAAGTTTTGCGATGCAGTTTGGTATCGGCACCCTTGTTGGTATTGGCGGCGGCTGGGTTCTATGGAGCTTAATCAATCGAGTACAACTGGCTGATGGCCTTTACTCCATTCTGGTACTCAGTGGGGGCGTGGCGCTGTTTGCGTTCTCTAACATGCTTGGCGGTAGTGGCATATTATCGATTTACCTAGTGGGCTTGTTCATTGGTAATCGTCCAACGCGTTCTCGACACTCTATTCTTAATGTCCTAGACGGTATGACGTGGCTAAGTCAGATCGTGATGTTCTTGGTGTTGGGTTTATTGGTGACTCCATCGACCTTAATGGACATTGCACTTCCTGCGTTAGCACTGGCTTTCGGTATGATTTTGTTTGCTCGTCCAGTGTCGGTTTGGTTGGGTTTGCTGCCGTTCAGAAGCTTTACCACCAAGGAGCGCTGGTTTGTCTCTTGGGTCGGTTTACGTGGTGCAGTTCCGATCATTTTGGCGGTTTTCCCGATGATGGCTGGCCTGCCAAATGCTCAGCTGTATTTCAATATCGCCTTCTTCGTGGTTATGGTTTCGTTGATTGTTCAAGGCGGCAGCTTAATGAAAGTCGCAAGACTCGCTAAAGTGACTCTACCGCCAACGCCAACACCGATTTCTCGCACCGGTATCGAGATTTATCCGACCAGTGAATGGGAGATGTTTGTCTACAAGCTGAAAGAGGAAAAGTGGTGTGTCGGTGAACCGCTCAAGCGTTTATCGATGCCAGAAGGGACACGCATTACCGCACTGTTTCGACAAGATGCCTTGCTTCACCCATCGGGCAGTACCATATTAGAGGCGAACGATATTCTCTGTGTACTTGGTCAAGATAAAGACCTAGGTAGCCTAAGTGAGCTCTTCAGTGAGGCACCTTTGGCAGAAGAAGCCGCTCGATTCTTTGGTGACTTCTTCTTAGATGTTGGGTTATCGGTCGCTGCGGTAAGCGATTGTTATGGTATTGAACTTGGCTCGGAAGAAGAGCGAGAAATGACGCTAAAACAATTGGTTGATCAAGAGCTTGGGGCACACCCGGTATTAGGCGACAGCTTCGAGTGGCATGACATCACTTGGGTGGTTGCAGATATAGATGATCATAAAGTCGTCAAGCTGGGTTTATGTTTGCCTAAGACGACTTTAGAAGAGGATGTAAACGAAGCTTAATTGTGGATTTCTTGTAGCAAGATAACTGCTTGAGTTCGGTTTTTCACATCCAGTTTACGGAAGATGGCTGTCATATGCGCCTTGATGGTCGCTTCCGAAACATTCAATTCGTACGCAATTTGCTTGTTCAGTAGGCCGTCCGATAGCATTCCTAACACCTTGTATTGTTGAGGCGTCAATGTGGAAAGCTTTTCCGCAAGGTCGCTACAGGCTGCATTGTTGGTGATCAGCCCTTCAGGGAAGAACGGGTCGCCATTCAGCACTTGATTGAGTGCGCTGACCAATTCACGCATATCACTCGATTTAGGAATAAAGCCAAAGGCACCGTGGCTCTTCACTTGAGTGACAACGCTGGCATCCTCGCTGGCAGAGATCACCACAATTGGTAAATCTGGGTATTCAGCACGCAGTTGAATTAGGCCAGACATCCCGTTTGAACCCGGCATTTTAAGGTCGAGAAGCAACAGATCAGGTTCATCTTCTTTTTTTAGCAGAGTCAGTAAGGCATCGAGAGAATCAGCCTCAAGCAGGTTCGCACCGCTGATCGCCATATGAACTGACTGAAACAGGGCGTTGCGAAAAAGAGGATGGTCATCAGCAATGATGATGGTATAGGTCGAGTCCATGACGTTCATACTTTTAACAATTTAGTTAATATTTATTATCATCCTGATTGAGTATGTGGACAATATCTATGCATGAAAAGTCTGAACCATATCGACTTTTATCCCCGGAATAAGAAAGCGTTACTCTGAATAGCAAAAAAGCCGCACTGCCATCTCGTTAATGAGGGGCAGTGCGGCTTTCGTTTAGGCAGATATTCCGGTGAATATTGCCGTTATAGCTGGTGGTCTTGCATGTGTTTCAAGAATACATCGGCAGCCATAAAACCCGTTACACGAGCATTTGGAACATGGTTACCCTCGCCATCCCAGAACTCTATGGTTGGTAAGCCCAGCACCTGTAATTGTTTAAGCAGTTCAATGTCTTGAGGCATGTTTCTCGTTACGTCAGCTTGAAGAAGAACAAAGTCAGAAAGCTTGTTCTCAACATCAGCTTGGTGGAAGGTGTACTTCTCAAACTCTTTACAGGCCACACACCAATCGGCGTAGAAATCGAGCATCACTGGTTTGCCGAGTTTCTTGGCTTCGATGAGCTGGATTTCTAACTCTTCAACCGTGTTGACGCGGGCAAATTGGATTTGTTGCTCAACCACAACGCTCTTTTCTGCGAACCAGTAATTGAGTGCAGGTTGAGCTGATGCGAACAGGCCAAGCATCGCGATGATACCTACAGCGCTCTGTTTCCAACCACCGAATGGCAGTGCATTCTTGCTGTGGTAAAGCCAACCAAAGGCGATGAACCCAAGACCAGACCAAAGTACCGTTGCCCACAATTCAGGAATAATTCGCTCTAGCAGGAAGATAGGCGCTGCCAGCAAGATAAAGCCGAATACGATCTTCACCTTGTCCATCCAGCTACCTGCTTTTGGTAGTAGCTTATTACCAAACACCGCAACCAAAATCAGCGGTATACCCATACCCATCGCTAACGCATACAGAGCGAACGCCCCGGTTAATAGGTCGCCACTTTGAGCCACGTACAGTAACGCGCCTGACAGTGGCGCAGTGGTACAAGGTGAACACACCAAGCCAGAGATAGCGCCCATTGCGAACACGCCCAAGGTATTGCCACCTTGTTGCTTGTTACTTTGGTTGTTAAGCCAAGTTTGGATGCTGCTTGGTAGTTGTAGGTTATAAACGCCGAACATCGACATCGCCAACGTCACGAACAGAACACTCAGCGCGATTAATACATAAGGGTGCTGCATCGCAGCTTGGAACTGCATGCCTGCTGAAGCAACCACTAAACCCAATAAGGTGTAGGTCAGCGCCATGCCTTGTACATAAATGAACGACAGCATCAGCGCACGGCCTTGGCTGAGCTTACCGCCACCTAGCACAATACCCGTTAGAATCGGATACATAGGCAGAACACACGGCGTAAAGGCTAAGCCAACACCGAGTGCGAGGAATAATAATGGCGTCCACCAACTGTCACCCAGCTTATCGGCTAAGCCTGCTTCTTTTGAAACTGGAGCATTGGTTTGTTGAGTGGTATTGCTTGCTGCGTCAGCGGTAGGAGAAGAGGCTTGTACTGAATTGTCAGCTTCACCAGAAGAACCTTGTAAAGCACCACTGTTTTGATCATCACTGCTTTTCATATCCCCAGAACTCGTCGCAGTAAACGGTTCAATGTCGATTACTCGGATCTCTGGTGGGTAACAGAAACCAGCATCTGCACAGCCTTGATACTTAACGATCAGCTGTGAGCTATCTTGGTAACTCTGTAGAGGAACTTGCACGAATAATGGCTGAGTATAGATGCTCACCTCACCGAAGAATTCATCTTGGTGTGGTTGGCCATTTTCCATTTCAACATTGCCGATAGTGAGATTTTGGCCAGTGAACGAGAGGCTATGTTGATAGAGGTAGTAGCCCTTTTTTACTTGCCAGTCGAGAAGGACCTTGCCGTCTTGCTGGTAGTAATTGAAAGGGAAAGCTTGGTCTACAGGGACAAAACCGTTGTTATTGCCTCCGAAGCTTGGCTCGGCGTTGTCGTTTCCAAAAAGCGCCCACGCAGGCTGGGTGAACAGGGAAACACAAACAAAAAGTAATGTGGCAAGTCGTCGCATACTATTTAGTCATCAAAATGGAGTTGAAGGTATCTTAACTCAATCAGACCGTAATAGTTTGTGATTAGTTTCATCGGTAGACAAATATCCCCTAAGGCGGGTGGGCTATTTTCTGGGGCAGTCGAGAGAGTGTCAGTCGCTCAACATGAGTTGTCAGCTTTTGCCAATAAGACATTTAAGCCACTCCTAAGCGTGCTCTTACTACTTGTTCGCAAGCATCTATATTCGTGGTGTCTTTCGGAATAATTAACACCGTGTCATTGCCGCCAACCGTACCGATAATCTCGGTATGTGGGTCGATATCAACCAATCTTGCGACCAACTGTGCGCAACCAGGGTTTGTTTTTACGATCACCATTGCTTGGTTGTGAGTAATTAATTC
>NZ_JBFRVX010000585.1:0-9159 GCF_041475345.1 Vibrio sp. 10N.222.48.A3
CAATATCCGCAGAGGACCTACGCGCACTGAATCAAGCTCTCCTCGATCTTCAAGCGCAGTTTTTCAGTGAGAGTGAGATAAGTATTTTGTTTACCCATGACAACAGAATGAGGGAAATCGCTTTAGAAAAGTTACTTCTGAAACAAGAAGGGCTAGACGAGTTAGAATATCAGCAAAGGCTTGAGTCTTATCTATCTGAACAGCCAGATTACGTTCAAACGAGCCATCAGAATCAGGTATTACTCCCACAGCTATCCAGTTCAGAAGGTCTAGACGAACAAGGTAAATACTTGAAAAGAAGCGAACTGGTCGGAGAAGAAGCGACACAGAGGCTCGAAGCGCTTGATCAACAAAGGGCGGACTTTGATGGAGCTTTAGAAATTTACTTTGTTGAACGAAATGACATTTTGAATGACTCCGAACTCTCTGAAATTGAGCAACAAGAGACTATCGCACAACTTCGGACTACGCATTTTCAGCCAGAACAACGTCGAAGAGTCGAAGCGATTGAAAGAATCAGATCCGTTGAGAGCGGTCAGTAATCTCCAGCAATTAAAAAAGCCAACTACTGATGACTCAATAGTTGGCTTAATAATGAAGGTCGGTTACTGCAATCTATACATGGTAAGTAAGTGCTTACAGTTTAAGGCTTAAATTTTGTATCCTAGAGCCTATACCATAAGCCGTTACAGCTGAACCTTAAAGCTTATTCGCCCTTAACCCTTAAACCTTAAAGAAGCCCAACTGCTGCTTTTGTTGTTCAGCGAGGTTTGATAGCTCGTGGCTTGCTGCTGCAGCTTGGGTAATGCCTGTTACATTTTGGCTTACTAAGCTGTAGATATTTGAGATATTACGGTTAATGTCTGAAGTCACTTGGCTTTGCTCTTCTGCAGCAGCGGCGACCTGAGTGTTGATCTCCGTGATATCCGTTACTGAGTTCACAATGCCTGAAAGTGCAGAGCTTACCTCACCCGAAAGCGTCTGGTTATGTTCCAACATAGACAGCGAACTGCTCATACTCTCATTCGCGTTTCCAGATTGAACCTGCAAGCCTTCAATGATGGTTTGGATTTCTTTGGTCGAATCTTGTGTACGTGCTGCTAGCATTCTCACTTCATCAGCTACAACCGCAAAACCACGTCCGCTTTCACCTGCACGAGCGGCTTCAATGGCAGCGTTAAGCGCAAGAAGGTTAGTTTGCTCTGAGATGCTTTGAATAACCTCAATGACATTACCAATCTTCTCTGAGTGCTCTTTTAGCGTGCCAACAACGTTCGCAGCTTCGCTAAGCTGAATCGCCATTTGCTCGTTTGCTTGGTTACTTTCATTAAACAAGCTCATGCTGTGTGTCGCCATTTCGTCAGCTTGCTTAGACGCGGAGTCGGCTTGTACTGCATTTTCGTTGACGTTTGCTGCTGTGCTCTCAAGTTGATTCACGGCAGAAGCAACTTGTTCCACTTCTTGCTTCTCTTGGTCTGAGTTCGCACTTGATTGTGTCATTACAGCAGCTAGTTCAGTCGACGCTGACGCAACTTCTATGCTGATTCGAGACAGTGAACTTACCGTGTCACGCAATTGCTCAACGGATTTGTTTACGTCTTGCGCAAGACGTGAGATCTCATTGTCTCCATGTTCTTCGGCTTTTACTAGCAGGTTACCTTTTGCTACTTCGCGCATGGTTGCCTGAATATTGTTGATTGGTTTAACAATGATGCCAGCCAGTGTCCAGCTAATAACAAGAGCAATAGATAGAATCACTAGAAGCCCAATAGTTGCAGTATTTAGGGTGCTAGTGTGTTGCTGACCATTGGTATGGACTTGTTGAGTCGCAAGCAAGTTTAGCTTTTTAGAAAGACTGTCGATTGCTTTTACCATTTCATTACCAGCATGGCGGTATTGGTCAATTGCCGTTTGGTAACGAGTATCAAAGTCAGAAGTTAGCACTGAATTACCGTGTTTTGCCTTTAACAGGGGAAGCATGGTATTGCGTGAAAAGTTAACGTAGTGGTCCATCGCTTTGCTCATTGCTGCGACTTCATCTTGCATACCTGGCACTGTGTCTAATGAGCTCAGTAGGCGTGAGTTTTGATCGCGTTTTTGATTAAGCGTTTCAACGAGTGTGTTTACATCATCAGGGTTGAACAAGCTATAGATTGCTTTGATGCGCATGCCGTAACTATTGTCGACGATTTCGCTGAGTTCTTCTTTATGTAGAATGAGTTGATCTGTTGCTGTTGATACATCTTTAAATGCGTTTTCCAGCTTGTCACCACCGATGATGACACCCGTCAAAAGTAATACGACGGAAAAGAGTACTGGAATAAGAATTTGTATTTTAATTGATAAGCCACTGAGAAGTTGGCGCATGAATTGTCCCTCTATAAATAAGTAAATGAGCCGATGCAATTGCTTTTATTATAATTATCCCGTGATTCTAACTACTGAGAATGACAATTCAATCAGTAATACATTCGATTTAGATATATGCGATAGGTAATTGATAAATTACGGTCATTTATTGTGCAAAATGAGCGTTTTTCTTTATTTCTCTATGGTTTACCCGTTTCGGGTGGCTGTGCGGTAATTGGTAATATTCGGAGTTGGTGGAATGTTGAACGATTTGGGTTAAATAGATTGAAATAAATGTTTAACGTTTATGAGTTATTTAAACTTATTGCTTCAAGGTTATTTGACACGAAAAAAGACGAAAATAAATGTCAGCTGTCATATAGGCTTCAATTTAATGAAACACAACTGTCACATTCAGATTCTAAAGTGGGCACCGTTCAAGTTAAACACAACGGCAATAACGCCACTTAAGGAAATTTGTGATGAAAAAGACAGTTATCGGTGCAATCGCTCTTTTAGGTGCACTAACAGTGACTCCAGCTTCAGCTAAAGAAACTATTTCAGCAGTTGGTTCAAGCAGCGTGACGCCACTGATGGAAGTTTTCTCTGAAACATACATGAAAACGAATTCAAACGTATTTATCGAAGTACAAGGCCCTGGTTCGTCTGCTGGTGTTAAAGCGGCGAAGAACGGCAGTGCAGATTTAGGTATGTCTTCTCGTAACCTTAAAGATAGCGAGAAAGAAACAACACTAGTTGAAGAAGTGGTTGCTCGTGACGGCATCGCAGTCGTGGTTAACCCTAAGAATGGTCTTGACGGTCTAACGGCTGAGCAAGTAACGGCTATCTACAAAGGTGAAGTAACAAACTGGAAAGACGTTGGTGGTGCGGACAAGCCAATCGTAGCAATCACTCGTGATACAGCATCTGGTACTCGCGGTGCATTCGAAGACATCATGTCTCTTAAAATGAAGATTTCTGGCACGAAAGTATCAGCAATCTCTCAACGTGCTCAAGTTGCTAACGGTAACGGTGCACTAAAAACAATGGTTGCATCTAACCCTTACGCAATCGGCTATATCTCTTTAGGTACAGTAGATAACTCAGTAAACGCGCTTGCAATTGACGGTACTGAAGCATCTGTAGACAACGTTAAGAACGGTTCTTACAAAGTAGCTCGTCCTTTCCTAGTACTTTACAAAGAAGGTAAGCCTTCTTCTGAAACTCAAAAGTTCCTAGATTGGATGCTAACTGACGAAGCTCAATCTCTTGTTGAGAACAAAGGCTACATCTCAGTTAACTAATCTATATCTCAATTAATTAAATATTGCTCAGCCTACCTTTTCAGGCTGAGCCTTTTCTATCCCACTTCGAGTTAATCCGTACGCTTATACAGCGTGTTAAGGATTTCGATATGTGAGACTTGTTATGACCATCGCAACGAATAGTGAACAGCTTATGAATAGCGAAGCGACTCAACTGAAACGCGGCTTACGTAAAAAGAAGCGTGTAGATTGGAAAGAGCGTATTTTTCACGGCTTATTTCTTACTAGCGCAATCATCGGCATCGTATCCCTTGCTGTTATTGCTTTTTTCATCGTTAGAGAAAGTATCCCTGCGTTCCAGGAAGCGGGCCTATCGGGCATCGTGCTAGGACAGAACTGGCTACCACCAGCACTTTACGGTGTTGCTACCATGATTGTGGCATCTGTCGTATCGACATTAGGTGCAGTAGTGGTCGGTGTGCCGATTGGTGTGTTAACGGCAATCTTTATTGCTGAAATCGCGCCAAAGCGTCTGGCGGACATCATTCGTCCTGCTGTCGAATTGCTAGCGGGTATACCTTCGGTAGTTTACGGCTTCTTCGGACTCGTTATTATCGTTCCCCTGATTCAAAACGTATTTCAAGTGCCTGCAGGTAACACGATTTTGGCGGGTATTATTGTTCTGGGTGTGATGATCCTTCCGACGGTAATTACGGTTTCTGAAACCTCAATCCGTGCTGTACCAAGAACGTACAAAGAAGGCTCTTTAGCGTTAGGTGCTTCAAAGATCTTTACCATCTTTAAGTTGCTCGTTCCGGCTGCTCGCTCAGGCATCATGACGGGCGTAATTTTGGGTATTGGCCGTGCTCTTGGTGAAACGATGGCAATCATTATGGTGATGGGTAATGCGCCAGCAATGCCTGAAGGTATTCTAGATTCAGCGCGTACACTAACCGCGAACATTGCGATTGAAATGTCTTACGCGAGTGGTATTCACGCAAGTGCGCTCTATGCGACGGGTGTTGTTCTCCTTGTTTTCATCATGTCTCTGAATGCAATTCTCCTTTACTTGAACCGTGAGAAGGCGAGGTAACATAATGTCTTTAGAAAATAACGTAGCACCTCAAGCTAACCCTACGAATTCGCAAGGTAAGACGATGAATAAAATCGCGTTAAAGAAAGCCCGCGCACGTAAAGACGCCGTTCTGAGTGGTTTTATATGGGCTGCTGCCGCGTTAACGGTGGGCTTCTTGTTCTGGATTATGTGGTACATCCTCTCAAACGGCTTACAGCACGTTGATTGGAATTTCATCACGGATGACTACACGCGAACGGGCGATGAGCACGGCATTTTTCCGATGATCATCTCGACCATCTACATGGTTATTGCTTCGATTGCGGTTGCGGCGCCATTGGGTATCATGACGGCAATCTACCTGACTGAATACGCAAAAGTAGGCAGTCGCTTAGTTAAGATCATTCGATTTTGTACCGAGTCATTAGCAGGTATTCCGTCAATCATCTTCGGTTTGTTTGGTATGACATTTTTCGTGGCTATTTTAGGTTTAGGTTTCTCTATCCTATCGGGCGCGTTGACACTGAGTATCTTGATTCTTCCAGTGATTATACGTACTACTGAAGAAGCATTGATGGCGGTATCTCAAACTTATCGCGAAGGATCGTATGGTTTAGGTGCTTCTAAAATCTACACAATCTGGCGTTTGATTCTACCAAGTGCAATGCCGGGTATTATCACTTCAGTTATTCTGAGTATTGGTCGTGTTATTGGTGAATCAGCGCCAGTATTCTTGACCGCAGGTATGGTTGCTCGTATCCCAGATTCACTATTGGATTCTGGCCGTACATTAACCGTTCACTTATATAAGTTAACGACTGAGCTATTTACCATTGAAGAATGGAATCAAGCATACGGCACAGCAACAGTACTGATTGTTCTTGTACTGCTGATCAACACACTCACGAAGTTGATCGCAAGACGTTTTAATACTGCAACTTACTAAGCAGGGTTTTCTAGAGCCAAATGAGCTCCTAAAACAAAAACAGTACAGACTTTGACGAATTACGAGATTACGAATATGAACAAATTTAATATTAAAGACCTAGACCTTTTTTACGGCGAAAACCAAGCGCTTAAATCAATCAACCTACCCGTGCCAGAGCGCCAAGTGACCGCTTTGATTGGCCCGTCGGGTTGTGGTAAATCAACGCTATTACGTTGCTTGAACCGAATGAACGATCTTATTGAAGGTGTAAAAATCACCGGCCTTCTTGAGATGGATGGCGATAACATCTACGGCAATATCGATGTGGCTGATCTACGTATTAAAGTCGGCATGGTTTTTCAAAAGCCAAACCCATTCCCAATGAGCATCTATGAAAACGTGGCATACGGACTACGTGCTCAAGGGATCAAAGACAAAAAGCACATTGATGAAGTGGTTGAAAGTTCACTTCGCGGCGCGGCGCTTTGGGATGAAGTGAAAGATCGTTTGAAAGCACACGCATTCGGTTTGTCTGGTGGTCAGCAGCAGCGCCTGTGTATTGCTCGCACCATCGCAATGCAACCTGACGTAATTTTGATGGATGAACCTACTTCAGCACTTGATCCAATTGCGACTCATAAAATAGAAGAGTTGATGGAAGATCTGAAGAAAAACTTCACTATCGTTATCGTAACGCACTCAATGCAGCAAGCTCGTCGTATCTCCGACCGTACGGCTTTCTTCCTAATGGGGGAGCTTGTAGAGCACAACGAAACCAGCGTTATCTTCAGCGAACCAAAAGATGATCGCACTAAAGGTTATGTAAACGGTGACTTTGGTTAATTGCTTAATCGATAACGTGGTCAATACCACTAACTGAAACGCAGGTTAGATAATCGATTCGATTTACAAAATTATCACTATAACTATAAGCGATGGAAGTTTTGCCCCACTTTAGGTGGGGCTTTTTTATGCTGTTAAAAAGCATCACATGTCGACGAAATTTTGGGCAGGAAATCCCATTTTTGTAGTCCTTCTCATGCTTGTGATAATGCAAAAGGTCAAATTGCGACCCACTTAACATCTCATTTTTAGTTACATTGATTGCATATCAAGGCTTCTGTATTTTTGCGTTATTCTTATTAGCCAATGGATCAACGCCGTGCATGTTAAAGCCTTTGCAAAACAGATATCTGCTACGCGTGACCACCGTTTATTGGCTGAGTCTCTGTTTGACTACCTGATTAAAATGCTTGGTCCCCAAGGGATCGGAATATTTTCAGAGCCAATACCAGAAAGCGACTCGTTACCGTTGTTTTCCTACGGTGAATTAACCTCTCTTGATCATTACCCTTCAACATTTTGGCCATGGGTTTCACAGTTCGACACTGCAGACGGTGTGTTACCGATGTCGCTCAATACGTGCAAGTGGGATCACAGTAAAACGCTTGGTGGAGAGTCGTTCATCATGATGCTCGACAACGCCCCAGCCTGTAGAACTTATTTAATTATTCAAAATTGCATCGCAGAAAAAGTTAATCAAACCTTTGACCAAGGGCTGGATGGCCTTCAATTAGCGGCGGCTCGCTGGCAGTGTATTCGCGCAGAAAAAAATGCAGCTATCGAGATTAAGCATAGGGATACACGTGAAGCGCAATATCTTGATGAAATTAAGCTTCGAGAGTTGTTTGTCGAGAATATGAAATTGGTTCATCAGGTGGCGTTAGAGCTCTCGAACCCTGAATCATTGGATGCACTCTACAAAGCATCGGTAGAGGCGGTACGCGATAGACTTGGTTTTGATCGCGCCATATTTATGTTGCTTGATATGAAAAAGCGTTGCTTTAGTGGCACCTACGGCACCGATGAACTAGGAAAAACCAACAGCGAACATCACACTCAATATGACCTGCATCAGCTTGAATCGGAATATATCGAGGCATTGTCTGACAACCACACTAACTTGGTCGTTATTGAACATGCTCCACTCTACACTGAAGGTAAGGTTGTAGGGCAAGGGTGGAATGGCATGCTTATCTTGCGTGAAGGGGATAAACCCGTAGGTTGGATTGCTATGGACAACTACATTCACCGCTCGCCAATTACCAATTACCAAAAGCAGATGCTTGAATCGTTCGGCTCTCTGCTGTCTCAGATATACATTCGTAAACGCCAAGAACTGAACATCCGAATGCTGCATTCGAGTATGGTTGAGTTGTCTCGCTGCGATAGCGTCAGTGCTGTATGTAAGTCTGCCGTCAGTTTTGCTATTCAGCATTTAGGCATTGATCGATTAGCCGTTTTCCTTACCGATAAAAATTGCAGTTACATGCAAGGTACTTGGGGTACCGATATAAAAGGCGATATTGTCGATGAGTCTTATTATCGCTCCGAGCTGGTAGAGCGTGACATTGTGTCTGCAGCTCGTACTTACCCTAACCAAGTCGCTTTTGAAGAATCGGTCCCTATTTATCATGATTACAATATTGTCGGGGTTGGCTGGACGGCAATGACAATGCTCACCACAAATACAGGCGTTCCGATTGCGTTTATCGCTGCGGATAATTTGCTAACACGAAGCCCTTTAACTTCACAACTGCGTGAAGTTATACGTATCTTCGCCTCTAGCCTTGCTGAAGTATTGCAAAGAACCATGGCGCAAGAGGAGATCAAAAAGCTCAATGAAACCCTAGAACAAGAGGTTAGCAAGCGAACTCAAGAGCTTGAAAATGCCAATGAACAGCTCGATGTGATTTCTAAACTCGACCCGCTGACTCGTCTTGGTAACCGCCGTATGCTGTCACAAGTTTTAGATGATCTGAATTGTGAAGAACAAGGTGCATTTGCTACGCAGAATGAGGTCACCTTTGGGTTAATTCTTGTCGATCTTGACCATTTTGGTTTGTACAACAGTGTCTATGGCCATACTGAGGGGGATGTCGCTTTACGTGCCATTGGCAAGATACTGAGCACTCATGTTTACGGTGATCAAGAAACCTTCTGCCGTATCGGCGGTGAGGAGTTTATGTTGTTGATGATCGGCACCAATCACACAACAACAAAGCATCGTGCAGAGTCGATTCGACAAAGTATTGAAGATGCAAAAATTCTCCATTGTAAAAGTAGCACTAGCCAATATTTAACCGCGTCTGTGGGTTATGCATCGATAACTTCGGATCAGCGCCAGTTCGATTTTGATTTGTTGTATGGCAAGGCAGATAAGGCTTTGTATAAGGCGAAAGATTCAGGGCGAAATAGAATTGTCTCCGCTCTAAAGCGAAGAAAGGTTGCGGCTACACTGACTTAGTGCGGTATCTGTTTTTCCCGTTCTCAAAAACGACTGAAGCCATGATGTTCACAATGTGGTCATCACGGCTTCGTTCTTTTTTTTACTTAGATTTTCTGCCTAATTAGCTTTCTGCTTACTTAGAACACCGGTTAATTAAAGCCTTTCTAATGTGCTCTTGTGTGCTTTGTTCGAGATGCGTTTTGGTTTCTTAACCGCTTTGATTGCCTCAGTAGGCTCCCATTGCTGACTTAGT
>NZ_JBFRVX010000586.1:0-8256 GCF_041475345.1 Vibrio sp. 10N.222.48.A3
GTCGGGAGTATCAACACTCTCGGTTGTAAAATGAGAATCACTGTATGAGGCAGCTGAAAACAGAGAGAGGAGCAGCATCCACTTATTCATATATCTTTCCATAGTTAGCATTCACTAGATTTATAAATACTATCTAATTAAAATAATTATGAACAGTGTTTTATTATCATTAATTCATATTTCCCTAGACGCTTATCAGAATACCCGCGCTCTGGGTGAAATCGGTTCAACTTACGTGGGAATGTTTGCCTAACGTGAGCTTATCGAGCAACACTTGTGGAACAGGAATAACAGAGTATCGAACAAAGACGACTAACGTCACTATTGCCACAAAACTGCCTAAAACAAAGTCATGAACATCAACCAGCGCCCAACCAAGAAGCCTGTCACTGGTAATCGCAAGTATGGCGATACTCACCGCAGCCATCCATTTACGATGATCGTAAGGCAAGTACTCCATCTTTTGGCTCACAATATAAAGCAGTGACAGCCTCACGGCATAAGTACCACAAAGCACCACCACCACGCCCCACACGCCATAAATCGGTGTTACAACAAGATAGCCAATGGTTGCTACAATCGCACACCCGCCTTGTATCCACATTTGCGATTGGCTTGAGTCACCGCTGAAACAACCAAGGTTGAGGTAATCCCCTGCATTCTTAATCACACCAATCGCCAAGAGTGCGACAACAATAGTACCTGCATACTGATAACTGCTGGGCAGAATCAAAGCAATAAAACCAGGCACCGTAAGGATCATCAAACAACCCAACACTATGGCCAGATTCACGCCGACTAGCGCTCTATCCGCACAGAATTTTTTACCGCCAGGCTGTTGTAGCATGGCCACCCGATTTGGAAACCACCACAAAGCATAAGGCTGCAGTAGTAAGCCAAGAAGCAACGCAAACTTACCACTGACCGCGTAAATCGCCAGTTCTTCAACGCCAACAAAGCTCGCCATCACCCAGCGGTCTAACCCTGTAATCATATACATCGAAGCACCACCGACTAACGTGGGCAATCCAAACTTTAGGATCTTAGCGGAGTATTTGAGGCTGCCAAATGTACCCATCTCTTGCCATTGATAACGAAGCAAACACAGCACCAGCAACACACTAGAAACAGCGGAAGAGATCAGAACACCATCAATGCCATAACCCGCTTCAAGCAACACGAAGGTCATTGCAGCTTGCACCGTTGCCTTCAATACATTGAGCATGCAAAAGCGCTTAGCTAACGCATTCATTCGCATCAGTGTTAACGGGATAGAAATCGCACCATCTAACATGGTCGGTATCAGAAGAAGTAATATTTGATAGGGCTGAAACTCGACGGGCAGCATCAATAACAACAACGGCATACTAAGAGCAATTAAAGAACCGCCTAACACACAGACCAAGACACTCAACGTGAAACAGTTAGAGGCCAGCTTTCTCTTTTCTTCACCCTCAGCGACGCCCACATAACGGTACATTGCCTCAACAATCCCAAAGCTAAATAGGATTGTCCCGATGTCAGCCAACAAGACGATGGCTTCTAAAGAACCGTATTCTGCCAACGTCATCTTATGGGTGATATAGGGGATCATCACGAGCGAGATCCCTTTCATCATCACGATACCAATGGCGTAATAGGCCGACTGTTTTAATGAACCCATTGGAGTCACCTATTCCTACAATGCAGGCATTAGGAAACTTTTACAGTCCCCAAGAAGGTGTCGTAAAGTTCTTTTTTGAGGAGCCAAAACTAACGAACGAATACTGTATGAGATGGCCAGTCGGTTTTGTTGTAAGCCTCTGTAATAGTCGGCGTAACCTTCTAATATTCTTGCCTTTGCAATTTTGAAACTGGACGTCGGTAGGTTCCATCGCTGACTGTCATTTTGGTAACGTTGAAGAATGGTTTCGATAGACTGCAAATTTGTCAGTTTAAGACTTTCAGTTTGGGTAACAGAACTCGCTCTCATCAAGTAGCCAACCTGCACAGAATTCAACACACCAATCTGATGATTTTCACTCATTCGAAGCCACAGTTCCCAATCTTCTGCATATTTTATATCAGGATTAAAGCTGTCTGTTTGAGAAAACACATCCGCTTTCACCATCACCGTTGACGTTCCAATAACATTGTTTTCAATGATGAACTCCAACGGGTTTTCTATATTGATAAACGCTTCACCTTGGTCTTGAAACTGCGACCAGTAACTAAAGCAGTCGACTATCACTTGGTAATCTTCAGTAAGGTGTTCGTAGTTAGTAAAGCTCATCGCGAGATCTGGGTATCGTTGATGAAATTCGAGTTGGCGTTCGAGTTTTTCAGGAAACCAGAAGTCGTCTGCGTCTAAAAAAGCGATGTATTCTCCGGTCGCTTTTTCAATCCCTAGGTTTCTCGCTTGAGGCGCCCCGACACCCAATGTGGATAAGGTAATAATGCGTTCATCTTCTATCGAAGCGAGATACGTCGACGTTCCATCGTTGCTGTTATCGTCAATGACAATGAGCTCAACATCTTGATGAGTCTGCTTCAGTACGCTGCCAATTGCCTTCGGCAGGTAATCCAAACAATTGTAGGTAGGAATAACAACACTTACTTTAGCCATAATGACGCCCTCAGATTTATACGTTATATGGCTGACGTTGCATGTTCTATGCCGAGAGTGCCTTGCTATGAAATCACTTTTAGATCAGTCGCCTACGCAGACACTCTCAAAATGACGAACAGGGTGATCAGACATGAGCGTCAAAACTCCAATTTGATTATCAATTTGAGAAAATGAGCGACTTCTTGGGGGATAACCTTCGGAAAACCATCGAAAAGCCCTCCAAAACTACGATTTTATCTTGGTTCGTATTTTGCTTTATTGGTTATTACCTTGGCTTGATAGCTTTAGTCATATGGATTTGAGGAGTAAGGAATGAAGAAAGTAGCATTTGTGGCACCAACCTACCCTGTACTCAGTGAGACCTTCATTCAAACAGAAGTCGACTCTGTGAAAGCGTGTGGGCACGATGTTTGTGTAATGACGTTCGAAATTGAAAACAGCGAAAAACAGTTCGACTACGACATTGTCGAAATAGGCAATAATGTTCGGATGGGTAAAGTCGCCTGCATTAATTGGATAGGTTTCATCAAGGCTATCTCATTTATTTCTAAGCAAACCAGCATGCCCAAAAAATCACTGTTCGCTTATGGATTCAAACTGGCGCTACAACTCGCCGAGAACGACGTCGAACACGTTCATGCGCATTTCTGTCAGCACACTACAGCTCACGCCATCGTCGCGGCAAAGCTACTGAACATCACCTGCTCGTTCGTTGCTCACGGTCATGATGTTTACGAGTTCGCTTATGATATTGAACAGAAGATTTCGTCGAGTGATTTTGTGGTCGCAGTGTGCAAAGACATGCTCACTGATTTCAACACCATGGCTAAGGGAAACATTAAGCTCCTGCACTGCGGAGTGAATACCAAACAATTCCAACTCACCCCCAAAACCGAAACGAAGCAACTTCGCTTTGTTTTTCTTGGTCGATTAGTGGAGCAAAAAGGTATCCACCATCTTATTGATGCATTGGCACCGATTGCCGAACCTCTCGACATTCATCTCGATATCATCGGTACTGGCGATTTAGAGCAACAATTAAAATTGCAGGTCAAAGAAAAAGGACTTGCTCGAAACGTGACCTTTCTTGGCGCGAAACCTCACGAGTGGGTGAAAGAGAAACTATCGAACTATGACAGCCTAATCGCGCCCTTCTGTTTTTCCGAAACCGGGTGTGTGGATACAGGGCCACTGGTTTTAAAAGAAGCGATGGCCGTGGGAACACCCGTCATTACCACCAACATCATGGGATGCAAAGAGATCGTCTCACCAGAGACAGGTTTTGTGGTTAGCGAAAAAAACGTGGAAGAATTAAGAGAAGCGATTGAGCGTTTCGCGCAGCTGAGCAGTAACGATAAAACATCGATGGGTTTAAAGGCACGTGAGAGAGTGAAAGACAGTTTTAATTCGATCAAACAAGCTCAGCAATTATCTCGTTGGATAGAGAACCCAGCTCAATAAGGAATAGCTCAGACGGCTGAGCATCGCAAGAACGGCTAAGCACCATACGAGCTACTAAGCACATCAAAACAACTGAGCACCACAAAAACAGAAGAGCGCTACATTGATTTGAAATGTAACGCTCAACTTAGCACAGCCTAATGATGGCAACTTATGCTTTCAGTAACTTTTATTAGCTTTTCATTAAGAAGCCTAGCTAGCCGGCTCGAAGTGCCAAAATAGACTCAAGATCTTCGATGTCACGATATTGAGCTAGCTCCTGCTCTTTCGATGAAATAGCCACAATCGACATTCTATCGGCCAATTCGTTACCTTCAATACCAACGTGACCGTTCACATGGTAGATGGTGATTTTTGAAGCCAGTTCTTGGTAGAGAGCATACGCAGGCTTAATAATATCGAGGTTTTTGATCTCGCCGCCCGACTTGGTCCAGCCCTTTTTCTCCCAACCCGTTGCCCACTTAGTAATACAATCTATCGAGTACTTAGAGTCACAATAAATCGCAACAGAGAGGCCTGCGTTTAACTTCTCTTTCGCGAGAACAAACGCTTGCTTAAGCCCATGTAACTCGGCGGTATTGTTGGTACCAACAGGCTGATACAAGCCATACCACAATTCTGTTAACTGGTTGTTTTGGTAGACCGCTAACCCCGTCCCTGCTTCACCAGGATTTGGTTCACAAGCACCATCGGTAAAGATCTTGATATCAAAAGGCATATCTGTGATTTGCTGCTCCGAAAGAGGCGGCACCTTAGCTTTCGTCGCCTTCCCCGCAGAGCTTGGCTTTGTAGCCGAAGAACCTGACACAGACGACGTTTTACCACCGAAAGCAGACTCGGCCTCGCCTAGTGTTGGAAACGATTTATATCTCGCACCAGCAAAACCATCAACTTGCGACTTACACTCATTCCAAGTAGTAAAAATACCCGGTGTACGACCTTTCCAAACCACATAATACTTCTTAGCCAAACTAACTCCTTACCAAAACCTAAACACACAAATAGTGAATCAGTACATTAGATGCCACCAAGCTATACGTTGCAAGGTCTATCACTCTAAAACAGGTCTAAAAAAGCTGCGTTCATAACTCACGATGCAATCAACTTCGTCTGCAAATTCAAACGCTTTAATGCACTCAGCATCGCTCAGCGACTTAACCCGATATTCTTCGTAGGCAGTCAAACTTTCAAAGGTAAACAACGCCAATGCAATATTGTTCGCCCCTTCCGACGGTAAGAAATAACCGTTGTGTTGACCTCCGAATTTAGCGACCAGAGGAATCCACATTTTTGCGTATGCCTCAAACTCACTTACCTTTTTAGGATCAATTACATATCGAACATAACAAGTAATCATAGTTATTCAGCCCTTAAATAATAGGAGAAACACAAAGCCGAAGTTGACGTTGAAGCTCAAGAAAAAAGGTAATCAACCGCAACGAGGTTATAGAACAAAAACACGCCCATACTGACGCCAATCGTTAGCAGCACATTGCCTGTTTTCCAAATCAACAGACCTGTGACCACCGCGCCTATCAAGTATGGGTTTTCAAGGCTTGGCCAAAATGTTTGTTCTGGTGCAAATACAATTGGCCCCCAAATCGCAGTCAGTACCGCAGGGCTTGAATAACGCAATAGGCGCCTTGCGGTTTGATTGAGTCGAAGCGGGATTGCAGGCTCAAGAAACAAATACCGACTAAAGAAAACAATCGCCGTCATAAGTAATATCGTTAACCAAATCATCTCTATTTCCCCTCCACGATTGTCTTGTTACCGTTGTTTCGCTCTTGGAACGATTCGCTGAAAAAGCCCGCTAACATACCAGCGATCGCTGCAATCATTAGCCCGCCCTCAATATTGTTAACCGACATGGCAACCGAAGTGACCAGTGAAACCACCACACACACAACGACGGGTAGAGTTCGGATTAATGGGAACACCAAGGCGATAAAGGTTGCTGCGACCGCAAAGTCGAGCCCAATTTCATTAAGCGAAGGAATTTGGCTTCCCGCGACAATGCCAACGAAGCTCGCGATGTTCCAAACGAGGTAAAAACCACCACCGACACCTGCAGCGTACCAGCGGTTAAACTCTTGCTGAGATTGGCCACTACAAATCGCGAACAGTTCATCGGTCAGCCAAAAGCCAAGTAATAGACGCCAACGAGCAGGAAGGTGGCTGATTTTGTCACGCATCGATACGCTGTATAAAAAGTGTCTTGAAGTAATAAAGAACGTGGTCAACAACATAGTCCCTAACCCAATGCCCGATTTGAACATCCCTGCTGCGACAAGTTGTGCTGAGCCGGCAAATAGAATAGCCGACATCGCTTGCGCTTGAAGCTGACTCAATCCAGCATCTATCGCATATGATCCAGCTAATATGCCCCACGGTATTACCGCAATACTCAAGGGCATCGCAGCCAAAACACCTTTCCATAACTGTGTTCGTCTATCCATTGTTTCACTATCCATATCATTCTTTTCTCTCTTCACATTAGCTATTCAATGTAAGAAGAGTGGAGTCGGTTCGATTGTACAAACTTGCTCGATTTCATGCCCCTCTGTTTGCCGCACTTAACCGTACTTAACCGTACTTAACCGTACTTAACCGTACTTAACCGCACTTAACCGCACTTAACACAAGTTAGCCATGCCTTAGCCATGCAAGTTTAGAGCATTTTGATGTATTGCCCCGGCGTGTAGCCATTGGCCTTTTTGAAGTGTCGATGAAAATGGCTTTGATCATGAAAGCCACACTCTTGCGCGGTATCTGAAATCGTATGCCCTTGCTTCAATAACTTACGCGAAAGCCTTAACCGAGATTGGATTTGATACGCATGCGGCGGAAGACCAAATTCTTTCTGAAAAGAACGCACTAAGTGAAACGGGCTCAATGCCGCTAACTTAGATAGTTCGTCTAGCGACACATCGGCTTGTGGGAAATCATCTAAAAACTCTTTCACCAACACAAGCTGGCGCTGAGTTTTCCCATCGAGTTGAGGGTTAAGCGGCGATTTTCCATGTCGACTAATCAGCTTAACCAACATCCCATACATCAAGGTCTCTCTTAACAGGCGATTGTCGGATTCATCGATCGTGTTAAAGACCAACCTCAATTGATTAGCGAGTTCAGGGTCTTCAACCACCGCTCTTGGGAAGTAAGGCGCACCGTAGTTCGGTAGGTTAAGCTCTTGAGTGATCTTGGCAAGTTGCTCTGGGAGTGGATACATGGCTCGATACGCCCAACCGCCTTCAGTGGCAGAGTGACCGCTATGAACTTCGTCGGCATTGACCAGAATAATCGCATTTTGTGGCGCGATATGATGCCCGCCTGTTCGATAAAAGCGCTGCGCCCCCTGCTCAATAACCCCAAGCGTGTAGCCCTCATGGCTGTGGCGTGAGAAGTTCTGCTTTTCATATTCAGCATCAAGAATTTCAAGGCCACCGAGCTCTTCCGTTATCTTATATTCGGCCTTTTCTTTAGAGCGCTTCTTGTTCTCCATAACAATTTCCAAGCCTGTTAATTATCGAGCGACTTATCAGTCTACTCTATAGTCTCTTTCAGCTTTTGTACAAAATTGCGCTTTTGTTTGTTAATTCCGTTTTTGTCGTTGCCTTAATAACGCTTTCTAACTGGGAGGAAAGTCTTGGTATGAAAAGGGCGATAAATTAACCATACATGCCAACGCGCTCTTCAAATCATCAGCAATCTGGCTGATACATCATCAAAAAACGCGAATCCTTTTCTTTTTCTTAAATAAGCCAACACCCCAATTATGAAAACTTAGATTTCGAAAATTGCAAACCTAGAGTGTTAATTAGCATCAAACACAGAAATTAAGAGTGATAATCACTCCCATTCCTTTAAATCAATATGAACCCCACAACATGCGCACGCATACGCACATTTAAGATTAGAGTTTTAGCTCTTTTATATAAGCCATACAATTGAAAAAAAAGGAGAAACAAGACGATGATCACATTTACAACTGAATCAATTGAGTCAATTTGCAATTTACTGAGACATGAAACATTTCCGAATAAAACGACATACCAGCTAAATGATGGAATTCACTTACGAACTGTTTCTAACTTTATTGCTGATGAACAGCACTTTGAGGTCAATGGCATGAGCTCTTCCGTGATTGTTGGTTATAAGCTACAGCTTAAATCTGGAGAAGATAT
>NZ_JBFRVX010000587.1:0-2138 GCF_041475345.1 Vibrio sp. 10N.222.48.A3
GGGTTGAGTACCCCGCCATCAATCAGCGCTTCGCCATTAATCACATGAGGCGTGAAGAACAATGGCAAAGAGATAGAAGCGCGAATGGCATCAAACAGAGAGCCTGATTGCAGCCAAACCTCTTTTTCATCGGCGACGTTAGCGGCAACTGCGGTATAAGGGATAGGCAGTTCTTCAATTGAAATCTCACCGATCAATCCACGCAGTGTGTCGATGATCTTGTCCCCTTTGAAGATACCACTCGACTGCCATGAAAAATCCAACATCATCGCCATATCCGATTGGTCGATACTGGTGACCCACTCTTCAAATTCATCCAACTTACCCGCCGCATAGACACCACCGATAAGTGCGCCAATTGAACAACCAGAGATGGATTTTATCTGGTAGCCATGCTCAATTAACCAACGGATGATTCCAACGTGAACCAAGCCTCTTGCGCCACCACTGCCAAGTACCAACGAGATCGTTTTTTCCATCGTACTCATCCTTTAATTCATTAGCTCTTCAAAGCTTTGGGCAAAAATTATATCACTTCGTGTCAGTGTAAGCTGTGTAATGCTTTGAAAACTGCACCACCTGCGTGCCTAAATGTGTCGCGGATTGAGATCGGGCAGCTTAAGTTGATTGCTGAAACTCATAGACTTTAGACTACCGCACTAAACTAAAAGTGAGTCATTCCAGCAAGCCTAAGCGCGACTAGGAATCTGCTTTCCGTTAGCGCTTGATACAAAAAAGTCGCCCACTTGAAAGCGAGCGACCTCTTGTTGTTCATTGTGTTTTTGAGCTCACTCTGTAAGTGAGAACAAAGAATTACAACACGCGTAAGCACTCTTCTGGCGACAAGCTCAAGAGCGTATTGGCGAAGTTGATCTTCTCATCGCGCCATCTCAATGCTGCCTCTCGACCTTCTTGTGCGTGTCTGTCGGCCTCAAAATAGCTTTTTCTTGGAAGCCCGTCTGCTGGCGTCATCACCATAGACTGTTCATTCAAGCGAAGCGTAAACAAGAACTGACCACGTTGTCCGGTTTGCGCTGCTGGGTGATGCAATGTGGTATCACAGCAATAGCGCCTATCACGCAGTGCGCGGCATGTGTACTCAAAAGCATCTTGAGCACCACGTCCAGGGAACGCGGTATAAACACTGATGCCATCACGTTGCAAAGACTGCTCACCCGCCGCGAGTTGCACCGCATGTTGGATCATCCTAAAGCCCAGAACCACGCCACCAATGCTGTTCAATCCACTGTATTGAATTGCGCCTTCTAAGCTCAGATGAAGTTTGTCTTCCCCTTCATAGAGAAAGAGATCAGGCGATGCCCAATCGCTCTTTGGAATAAGCAGTTGAGTAATATCCGAGTGTTCCATGTTGATCTCCGCAACAATGAGTGTGTTTGAGCCCACAAGGTAACGTAATGAGAATTATTATCAATAGTTTTTAACCAAAAACGTTACCCCAGAAAGCACTCATCGATGGATGTTATCTGATGCTTTAACGCCAAGCATTTCTTGTTAGATAGTCGTTTATTACCCATAAATTCATCGCCTACCAATAAACAGACACATGCTATCTACAGGGTCTAATACTAGTCGTCCGACTCTACGACTAATGTCTAACCGACTGAGTCTATTTGTTTTTTTTGGTTTGGTATAAGGTACTAACAACTAAATGTTAATGAATTTTTAATGATAAGTTGACGCATTGTTTTCACTTCATGCCGTGAGTCAACAACGTTTGTTGGAATAACACACCTCAGAGTGTGAACGAAAGGAATCAAAATGAGCACTACTTTAGAGTCCGCACATATACAAACAGAGAAGCCTCAAGTCCATGAGGATGAACTCACCTATGAACAACAACATAAACCAAGATCGGAATTTGATTCCCGCGAACAATATCTAGAACACGAATTGCAAATCATGTCGCCTAAGCGCTGGCGTCCAAATTTGCCGTTTAAAGATTATCGATTTGAGATAGAAGACACCATCCCAGCGATGGCGGCGACCATTGGTAAAGTGGTTATGGTGGGCGCTATTGCAGCCACCTTTGCTGGGGCTCTCGGATTAAATGAAGACTTCATTCTAGAAAACGTTCGTTATGAACTCCTCATCGCCTCTGTTTTCATTATTATTTTCTC
>NZ_JBFRVX010000588.1:0-2662 GCF_041475345.1 Vibrio sp. 10N.222.48.A3
TTACAACACAATCTCGGCCCCCCAAATACGAATGCACTAAAACATCATAACGTCAGGCTGCTTACAGAATATGGTTCCATACCTAGATAAAGGATGCCTCGTTCTGCGTTTGATTTTTTTGACAAGGTGCAACTTGTCGCACTAAATATCGACTAAAGTTGCAATCTTAGGGGTAATTCACACACTAATATTGAGGGAAATTCACGATGACAGTGGCCAGTAAACAAGACTCTAGCCTTTTATGATTAATATTTGCGCTGATAGGCAAAACCTATCGTATTAAGAGGCAATTCCATCTTTATTTCCCCATGCCATTGAGGCATAGTTGGTTTTAAGAAATTTTGAGTGGCATTCATAAAAGAATAGTTAACATAAATGAGTTAACGAGCCTCATCCCGTATTTAGGAGAAATTAAATGTTTGTAGTTATTTTTGGTCGCCCTGCTTGTCCATTCTGTGTTCGCGCAAAAGAGCATGCTGAAACTCTTAAAGCTAAACGCGATGACTTCAACTACCGTTACGTTGACATCCACGCTGAAGGCATCAGCAAAGCTGACCTAGAGAAGACTGTTGGTAAACCTGTAGACACAGTTCCACAAATCTTCATCGACCAAGATCACATTGGCGGCTGCACAGAATTTGAAGCATACGCAAAAGAAAACCTAGGTCTTTTCGACTAAGCTGGGATTTCTCAAACGAAAATCGAGGCTAAAGCCTAAACAGCTGATAGATAAAATAGTTAGACTGTATGATTGATATAAAGCCCGCTCATTGCAGCGGGCTTTTTTATGACAATTTTTCAACAGGAGTAAGATTAAGGTCAATATCGAATAAAATTGAAAATAGCACTTATAATTTATTTATATTTAGATACAATTCACTCCTCAAACTGATCCTGTGTTTCACGCTAATTATTGAGCAATCACTGTGAATATCGACGTTGTCTTGCTGTTAAAACAAAACCCCATCCTTCTCATTTTTGTTGTGTTATCTATTGGCCTCGCCATTGGTAAAATTCGTTTCGGTAGTCTCCAACTAGGAAATTCAATCGGTGTTCTGATTACTTCTCTTATCATGGGACATCTTGGCTTTTCCTTTAACGCCGACGCTCTCACGATTGGCTTCATGCTCTTCATTTACTGTGTAGGTATTGAAGCTGGGCCCAACTTCTTCGGTATATTCTTCAGAGATGGTAAGCATTACCTCATTCTTAGCCTCGTTGTACTTTCTACGGCTATTGCCCTTACTTATTTTTGCAGTGAATATTTAGGTCTTGGTTTCGGACTTTCCGCAGGCATGATGGCGGGAGCACTAACTGCAACACCAATATTAGTTGGCGCGCAAGATGCACTCAATTCAGGTTTAGCTGAAGTACCAAGAAACATGGACTTGGGTCTGGTCATAGAAAACCTCTCTGTAGGTTACGCGATGGCTTATTTAGTCGGCTTAATCAGTATGATTATGTTTGCCCGCCTTATTCCAAAGCTTCAGAAAGTAAACCTGCACGACTCTGCAGAACAAATAGCTCAAGAGCGCGGCCTAGGCACCTCTGGCCAGCGTAAGGTTTACTTACCCATTATCCGAGCTTATCGCGTGGGACCAGAGCTAATTACCTGGACTGATGGCAAGAACCTTCGTGAGCTTGGCATCTATCGCCAAACTGGTTGCTACATCGAGCGGATTCGACGTAATGGTATTCTTGCCCACCCTGATGGCGATGCCATTCTGCAAGAAGGCGATGAAATCGCATTGGTTGGTTTCCCTGACAGCCACGCTCGTCTTGATCCAAGTTTCCGAAACGGCAAAGAAGTTTTTGACCGTAACCTTCTCGATCTACGAATCGTTGAAGAAGAGATTGTCGTTAAAAGTGACAACATCGCAGGTAAGCGTTTATCTGACTTAAACTTATCCGAATACGGCTGTTTCCTTAACCGCGTAGTAAGAGCTCAAATTGAAATGCCGATGGATTTAAACATCGTACTTTCTAAAGGTGATGTACTACAAGTCAGTGGTGAAAAGAGCCGTGTTCACGGCCTTGCAGAAAAAATTGGTTTCATCTCGATTCACAGCCAAATGGCCGATTTGACGGCTTTCTGTAGCTTCTTCATTCTGGGCATTTTGTTTGGTTTGATCACCATGACATTCGGCCAAGTCTCATTTGGTTTAGGTAATGCAGTTGGTCTTCTTCTATCGGGCATCATGCTTGGCTTCTTACGAGCGAACCACCCTACCTTCGGTTACGTTCCTCAAGGGGCGTTGAATATGGTCAAAGATCTCGGTTTGATGTTCTTTATGGTCGGTATCGGCTTGAGCGCCGGTGGTAAGATATTTGAGCATTTGACCCAAGTGGGTCCGCAAGTTATCGGGATAGCACTTATCGTGAGTGTACTGCCGGTATTCTTCGCTTACCTAGTCGGCGCTTACGCACTGAAAATGAACCGAGCTCTTCTTTTTGGAGCCATCATTGGCGCACGAACCTGTGCTCCGGCAATGGACATAGTAAACGACCACGCTCGTTCAACTATCCCAGCACTGGGGTACGCAGGTACGTACGCGATAGCCAATATATTGATGACCTTAGCGGGTACCTTTATCATTATCATCAGCTAGTTTATTCAGCGTTATAGCGCTTTAGATTAGATATTTTAAATGCACTAATTCAT
>NZ_JBFRVX010000589.1:0-4391 GCF_041475345.1 Vibrio sp. 10N.222.48.A3
ATTTACGATGGTTCAACACCCGTTGGACACGCGGTATCAGATGCTTCTGGCCAATATAACGTTGTAGTAAGCAGCTTACCGAATGGCGATCATAATCTATCCGCCAAAGCATTGGCTCCTTCATCAGTGCTACCGGCTACATCTTCGCTTCTTTCCGTCCATATAGATACACAAGTACACGTCGGTATTCAAACAGACCCAATTACCGCCGACAATGTGATTAATGCTCAAGAATCCAGCAGCTCCATTGACATCACCGGATCCGTTTCTGGCGATTTTAATGCAGGTGACATTGTGACTTTAGATGTAAATGGGACACAGCATACTGGCGTGGTCGATGCAAAAGGACACTATTCAATTGCCGTACCTGGCAGTGAACTCATTGCCGATGCTGACCAAAAAATAGAGGCATCAGTAGCGATAACAGATACCGCAGGTAATAGCGCTCATGCCACTGCAGATGTTACTTACCAAGTCGATACACAGGTTAGCGTTCCTACGATTACCTTTGAAAACGCAGGGGCAGACAACTTATACAGCAAAGCTGAAATCGCCCGAGGACAAGCAAACACGATCACAGCAACCGTTACGCCTCCTGGTGATGCCAAAATCGGTGAGCATCTTGTCGTCAATGGTCAGGATCATGTATTAGATGCTCATACTCTACAGCACGGAATACAAATTGAAGTTCATCCCGGTTCTAATGTACAAGCAACAATGACTGACGAACACGGTAATACCGCAGGTAGCCAAGGTTTCGCTGCAAGCGCTATTCCTGAACCTATCATTGTCAGACCACCATCGGGAAGCCACCAAGTATCTGGCACGCTTGGGGTTCCACCACTATTACCATCGTTAACTCCGGTACCAACAGCACAAAGCGGTTGGCGAATCCATTTACCTAACGGACAGTACGTCACTAGTCATCATGGCCAATACGGGACATTAACTATTGATCCTCAGACCGGTCATTTACATTATCAAGAGCAAGCCCAAGTTCACACGGGCCCTCATGGCAGCGCTTCTGGTATAGGTCAACATGAAGATAAATTTGAAGTGGCATTGCAAGGGACAAATCAAGATGAAGTTGTCGCCCATGTGAATATCCAGATACTCAGTCATGGGCCAGGAAATAGTGGAAAGCTGACAGTTGGAACTGAAGTGGTTGATATGACAATCACTCCTGTCGTCCATACATCACACCCTGCTCCACCACCACCGCCTCCTGTTCAACATGACGAGCCAGACATGGCTTCGCAAGCCGACTTTACGGTCACACTAAGCGATGATAGTAATCTGGATTTAACCCAGCAGACCCATCAAGAACCCGAACAGAAAACCAGCCACCATGGTGCAGCCGCTTATCTGGATGCATTGGGCATTAAACCCGATGCGACATCGACAACGGTTCACGATCAACCTGCGGATATGGATATCGTACTTGCACAAGTCGACCAACCAGATGCAGCAACACATGACCAAGCGCACTTGGATATGTCAGACGCGCTGGAACACCATGATGCAAACATCAACCATAACCAAGATGATGAGCACCATCATCACAACGATATCGATGGGTTACCGGACATAGATCCAAATAGTTAACCGATAACGAGACTAAACAGAAGGGAGCACATGATGTGCTCCCTTTTTATTATTTGCTGTTGTTATTCGTTTACTCTCAACGACTCTTTATAACGATTACCTTTCACCAAATGCGACACTCACATTGGTGTAAATCGGTTTCCATAAATACTGGAATACAGATTTCTCACCAGTAGTTATATCTACCTCTCCCGTCATACCTGGCAAAATAGAAAAGCTCTCTGGGTTATCGCGGAAGTATGGCGTATCAACCGACACTACGACTTCATAATAGATCTCGCCACGCTCGCTTTGACTTGTGGTCGGAGAAATACTCTCAACCGCCCCTTTTAGCGCCCCAAAGCGGCTGTAATCAAACGCATCAATCTTGATACGAGTCGGCTGCCCTACACTCACAAAACCAATATCTCTTGGCGACAAACGAGCTTTAAAGTCTGCTTTCCCACCAACAGGAACGATTTCAACCACAGTACCACCAGGCTGAATAACACCACCGTTTTGCGTGCTTGGCAGGCTTTGCACCAAGCCTTGTAGCGGTGACACCAACATGGTGTTGGTCAATTTAGCTTGGCTTGAACGAACTCTTGCATTCAATGCCGATAAGTCAGATACGGCTTTAGAACGATCGTCACTGACCTTCGCCTTAGCCTCTGCTAAAAGCTGTTCAATTTTTTGCTCAGTGCTGTCTGCTTGCTTGATTAACACAGCTTTCTTACCACGAGCTTCTTCAATTTTCTGCTCAATACTGGCCAGTTTCTGACGCATTTCAAGCACACGTAAACGTGAAATGTTACCCGCTTTATAACCCTTCTCCAGTATGTTCAACTCTTGCTTAGTCGCATTTAACTCTTTCTCATAACTCGGCAAGGCCTTTTCTACGCTACGAAGCTGCTCTGCAATTTGCTCGCTCTCTTTCTCAAGCACCACACGCTTTTGGAAGTAGAGGGCTTTTTGCGCGTTCAGCTGCGCTTTTTGTTGGCTGACGATCTCTGGGTAATCGACCTCAAACTCAGCAAGGTTAGGCTCACGTTGCTCAAGCAGCGCATTCATACGTTCCACACTGGCTAGAAGCGTCACTTGTTGGGACTTTAGCTCTTCAAGGGCGGTACGCTGGAAAGTGGCATCAAACTCAACAAGCGGCTGGCCTTTCTCAACCAACTGCCCTTCTTTAACGAGAATTTGCTTTAACTTACCGCCAATCGCGCTTTGTAATACTTGCTTCTCGCCTTCTGGAATCACAGCACCTTTGGCTTTGGCGATTTCATCAACTTGAGTGACTACAGACCAAGTGGCAAAAGCAATAACACATAAGGCAACCGACCATGTGGCCAGCGCCAATGTACGAGCCGTATTTTGTGATTCAACAAGTTCACCGTAGCGCTTGCCCTTCTCGATAGATTGTTTAGTCATTAGCGACTCCTTGCTTAGACTTTGATTGTTCTTGTTGGGCTGCATTTTGTTGAGCAGACGCCTCTTGAGTTGACGGCTGTAGCTCTTGAGATAACGGTTGCTCAGATAACTGCGGTTCTTGAGAAGCTTGAGGCTCTGAAGGCTGTTCCTGCTTCAAAGACTGCTCCGGCTCTAATGGACCGGCATAAACCACTGCACCTTCATTTAATACCACCACTTTATCGGCAAGCTTGATTAAATCCGGATCGTGGGACGTGTAAATCACCGTTGCTTTTCCTTTTTTCGACTGCACAAACTCACCAAATATACGTTTAGCATTTGGGTGAGCATCAGGCACAGGATTATCCATTAAGAACATTGGGTAGTCATAAACCAGCGCTTTTGCATCAATGAGGATCTGCGCGACGCTGCCAGACAACATGTCAAAAAGGCTGTCCGGCTGAATACTGCTGATGGAAGTATCGAGCCCACCTGATAATGTCTCGAACCAACGCTTTCCGCCCACCATTTCAATTGCAGATATCATTTTCTTATCTTCGACTTTGTGACCGTCGTTTAGCCACTCTCGAATACTCAGCGTAAGCAAATCAGGATATGCGGCTCGAATGAAACACCAGTGGCGATAAAGCTGCGGATCATATTGAACGAGGTTAACGCCTTCAAGCTCGACCATACCGTTTTGGATAGGCTGCAAGCCAGACAGCACTTCAATTAATGTTGATTTACCGCTCCCAGAAGGGCCGGTAATCGCGACAATTTCACCGGCTTCAATATCAAAACTCACACCATTCAAGGCCGGGCGACTCTGTTTGGGATAGCGCAGCGTCACTTGGTCTAATTTCAAGTTAGGCGCTACCACGGGTAACGGGTGATGCTGGTAACTGAATTCACGCTCAGACGGCTGAGACAAAATACGGTTCACTTGCAGCTTGGATTGATTAAAGCTATTAAAACGCATCGCACTGTTTGCCAACACCTGAGCTGGGCCAGTCACCTTAGATATCAACATCATTGAAGCAATCAAACCACCAGGGGTCATCACTTGTTCAAAAATAAGTCCTATACCTAACCCCATCACGGCGAGTGTCGATCCCACACCAATAAAATAGTAAATCGAGGTGTACCGGCTCTGGAGAACCGATTGATTAAAGGTCACTGTTGAAGCAAGAAGATTGGCTTTTTTGAAACGTTGAATCCAGTGCTCTGAGAACCCAGCACTGCGAATAAAGGCAAGCTTGGATGACAGCTCATTAGTCATGTTTTGACGATTCGTACCTGCCACTGTCGATTGCATAGAGCGCTTGCTGCTAGAGCGTATCGAGCGTTTTGCTAGCAAGTAATAAAGGATTAAAGAGACGACTGGAACCAGTACCAAC
>NZ_JBFRVX010000590.1:0-3729 GCF_041475345.1 Vibrio sp. 10N.222.48.A3
CTTAAATCGACCAGAAGCGCCACCGTGACCGGCTTCCATATCGGTTTTGAACAGCAGCACGTTGTTGTTTGTTTTCATCTCACGCAGCTTCGCCACCCACTTCATGGGTTCAAAGTATTGTACTTGTGAGTCATGCAAGCCTGTTGTTACCAACATGTTCGGGTAGCTTTGAGCCTTCACATTGTCATATGGTGAGTAACCTAGCATGTAATCGTAATAGGTTTTATCGTTCGGGTTGCCCCATTCGTCATACTCGTTGGTGGTAAGAGGAATCGATTCGTCAAGCATGGTTGTGACAACGTCCACAAACGGAACATGTGCTCCGATGCCACAGTACAGTTCTGGTGCTTGGTTGATGATTGCGCCCATCAATAGACCGCCAGCAGAACCACCAACGGCGAACACTTTATCTTGTGCGCCGTAGCCTTCTTCAACTAGCCCTTTGGTTACATCGATAAAGTCGTTGAACGTGTTTTGCTTGGTTAGCTTTTTGCCGTCCTCATACCAAGGGCGCCCGAGCATCTCTGAACCGCGGATGTGAGCGATCGCAAAAACAAAACCTCTATCCAGTAGGCTTAGGCGAGTTGAGCTGAAGGTAGGTTCGATCGTAGATCCGTAAGAGCCATAGCCGTATTGGTAGATTGGGTTAGTGCCGTCTTTCTTGAATAAATCTTTGCGATAAACCAGAGAGACAGGTACTTGCTTACCATCGCGAGCCGTTACCATAATTCGCTCTGATTGGTAGTTATCCGCTTCGAAATCACCCAATACAGGTGTTTGTTTCATGACTTCGGATTCTCCTGAACTTAGGTCGAAATCATAGTAAGTACCTGGTGTGGTTAAGCTGCTGTAATAGACGCGAACTTTTGAGTTATCTAATTCATAGTTACTTGTTAGGTAAGCAGCAAAAGCAGTGTCGTTAAATTCAAGTGGGAACTCTTTCCCTGTTGAGAGTTGACGAACTTTCACTGTAGACAAGCCATTCGCACGTTGCTCGTAAACCAGATGGTCATCAAACAGCTCGAAGTCAACAAGCTGAGTATTCTCGTCAGCAGGAATGACATCGACCCATTTAGAGCGGTCATGCATCTCTTCAGCAGTGACTTTCATTAAACGGAAGTTGACCGCTTGGTAGTTGGTGTAGATGTAGTAACAATCACCTAGCTTAGCGATGCTGTACTCGATACCCGTTTCTCGTGGGTAGAAAGCTTCAGCTTTAGCGTTTGGGTTGTTGGCATCTATGACTGAAACACCGCTGGTTTCTGTACTCGAGTGCCAAATGTAGACCTGTTCACCATCTTTGCTTTTACTTAAAGAGGTGTAATAAGCGCTATCGGCTTCTTCGTAGATTAGCTCATCGCTTGTTTGAGGTGTGCCTAACACATGGCGGTAAACTTGATAACCAAGTAATGTTTGTGGATCTTTTTTGATGTAGTAAAAGGCTTGGTTGTCGTTTTGCCATGCAATAGCGCTCGAAGCTCCTTCAATTTCATCTGTTAGGTATTCACCTGTCGTGAGGTCTTTAATCTTGATGGTGTAAATACGGCGGCTCAGCGTGTCTTCGCCATAGGCCAACAAGTTTTCGCTTGGGCTGATCGTTAAGCCACCAATACTGAAAAATTCATGGTCTTTTGCTAGTTCGTTAACATCTAAGATGACTTGCTTGTCTGTACCTAAAAAGTCATTTTCACGCAAGTGAACTGGGTATTCGTTGTCACCTGTGACTTCATTCGAGTAGTAGTAGCTGCCTTTGCGAACTGGAACCGAATGGTCGTCTTTTGCGATTCGGCCTTTGATCTCTTCAAATAACTGTTCTTGTGATGCTTCAGTGTGTTTCAGCACGGCCTCTGCGTACTGGTTTTCTTGCTCAAGATGCTGCAAGATCTCTGGGTCTTGGCGCTCATCATCACGCATCCAGTAATAACCATCGATTCGGGTATCACTATGAATCGTCATTGCATGAGGGACTTTCTTAGCTACGGGAGCTTGGGTTTGATGTGCGATGAGTTGCGATGGAGAGTTGTGGTCCATGGTTGTTATTCCTTGATTGCTGCATCCGGCGACAAGTGCGGCCGATACGGCTAATGTGGTTAAAGCGAAACGCATCTGTATATCCTATTGTGTACCTTACTCGTTTTAATGCCAGCATCCTTTAGTGGTTAGTTTTCTTCCAGTGATGTTATTTATAATGGGATTCTGGATTGGTACTTTCAGCGTAAGTGTCTGTTATTGTTTTCAATAAATCAAAGTAATGTTTAATGGAATCGATGGTAGATGTGAGCTGGGGGAAACGTGCAATGAAAAAGGGACACACTTTTCAGTCTGTCCCTCTTCGTTGTTTGAGCTGAGGTAGAGTTTACTTTAGATAGCCAATGGCATTTCGTTTGAATGGTCAGGTTTACGATTAACCCAACGTAAACCAAGCATGGCGATGAATGACATTGCAATCATCAAGCAACCGAGCGGAAGTTGGTCTTGAGCTGGGAAGAACGAGGCCAGTAGTGTTGCGATGCCAGCACCTAGATTTTGCATACCACCCAAAATTGCACCTCCAGTACCTGCGTGGTACGGGAATGGCGAAAGCGCCCCTGTTGTTGCCGCCGGGAATAAGATACCAGCGCCCAAAAAGTAAATCGTAGCACCACCGATCAAAGTTAATGCTGTTGTTTGACTAAATAGACCTGGTATCAACACCACGGTAGACCCTACCAAGATAGCAACTAGTCCAACATTCAGAGCGCGGCGCTCACTGCTACGTTGTGCGATGTAACTGGATAGGCCAGCACCGACTAAGTAACCTGGAATGGGTAATACAAACAACAAGCTTACTGTGGTTGCTGGCAAGCCAAGTACTCCGCCAAGTAATACACCTGCCGCAGCTTCAAATACCGCTACACCTGCAAATGTTGCGACCAATACCAATAAGAAACCTTGGAAACGTTTGTCAGATAGAACGAACTTGTAGCTGTTGGCAACCGATTCATGTTTGCGTCGTTCTTTTGGCAGAGTTTCCATCATGCTCGTCATCATGGTGATCACCACTGCGATACCAAACAGCGCCAGGAACAAGTAGCTAGAACGCCAACCGAAAGCTTCTGTTAAGTACCCACCTAATACAGGAGCCATCAATGGTGAGAAAATCACACACATGCTAATTAAGCTGTTTGCGCGGTGCAGTTCTGCGCCTTCAAAACAGTCGCGAGTCAATGTACGAGACATCGCACCACCACAACCGATGCCCAAACCTTGTATAAAGCTACCTGCTAAGAACCATTCATATTCGTGAGCAAACAATGCCACCAAAGTACCGATGATGTAGATGATCAAACCGACAACGATGATTGGTTTGCGACCTAGGCGATCAGAAAGTGGACCGTATGCAAATTGCGACAGACCATAAGGGATCAGGTAGCACGCCATCACAGCTTGAAGCGAAGATGCTGAAACCAAGAACTCACCCGCCATATGACCGATAGAAGGCACGTACATCGTTTGAGTCATTTGACCCACGGCAGTCAGAATAGCGATTAAAAAGGTAAGTTTCGCTAATGGAAACGTGGCGGACATTTGCGTATCTCTCCAAAAATTAGGACGTAAAAAGCCTTGGCGTTCCATTAAGGAGAGCCAAATAAGTAAAGTAACCTGGGAATCTAGGCGCGAGATATTAGAGATTGAGCGTCTACTTAGCAACCAAAAAGTGTGAAGTTGATCAAGATAAAAATCTATAGC
>NZ_JBFRVX010000591.1:0-1704 GCF_041475345.1 Vibrio sp. 10N.222.48.A3
CGTTTAGCTTCCTTAATTTGACTGAAGACTGAATTCTAATATTCATAGATAAAGAAGCGCTTAAAACATTGATATGGCGATGAATAGCTCTGTCGTAAGAGGAACACCTAGCGTAGCTCGTAAGTAGGACGTTCGCTTATACAGTGGTATAGGTCTAAAGCTGTTGAGAATATTTAATGTTTATTCAAAAATGATACTATCTATCTGGGATTTATGAAAAAAATAATATTACTTACCTGTTTATTCAGTGTTCCTGTACTAGCCGCGACAGAATCCCCTCAGTTTTTTGTTGGCGTAGTAGGGGGATACCAAGGGGCTTTGGAGGAGAATTGCAATCACTCAAATCCAGAGGGCACAATTTTAGGTCTCTATAGCGGGTTACAGTTTACTCCCTCTTGGAGTTGGGATTTAGGCTATCAAGATCACGATGAACTAAAGGCGGATGGATGCCACTCGGTTAATGTTAAAACTTGGTTGATTGAAAGCACTCTTCGTTACGATTGGTACCTACAAGATAACCTAAGTTTATACGGTCGACTTGGTGCTGCTTATTGGGACATGGAAAAAACGCAACTGTCTTCAAGTAAGAGCGATGCAACAGGTTTTTCTCCTCTCGGTGGGGTGGGGATTAACTATCACTTTAACCCTAACGTCCGATTATCAACGGGCTATCAATACATTGACAGTATTGGTAAGTCAAACACGGGTAAGTATGATAGCCGTGGATTGTTGGTCAGTCTAACCTATACGTTTGGCAGTACAACTCAACCAGCGTTAGTCGAAACAGCGCCAACGTCTATTATTGAAGATACTCCCGTTAAAGAGACAGCCACTGTAAAAACACCGCCTCAAATACAGGCATTTTCACCAAAAACTACAGATATATTGTCTGGTTTTGATTCAGGCGAACCTAGCCAAGAGTTTATTGACCAATTAACTGAAATCTCTTCAATATTAAATTCTTACCCACAAGCTCAGGCCACAGTTGTTGGACACACTGACTCAACAGGCTCAGCACTCTACAATCAAAACCTATCTGAGCATCGTGCTCAAGCGGTCGTCAATAAACTGATTGAATTGGGTGCCACACAGACACAACTTGAGTGGAGAGGCGAAGGTGAGTCTCAACCTGTTGCTGACAACAAGACCGCAGAGGGGCGAGCTAAAAATCGCCGAGTTGAAGTTACCATCCCCAGTTTTCAGTTCCAAGAGTAAGTTATTATGATTAAATGTTTTAAAGCCTTATTTGTAATAGTGGTTTTTCCAATACTAACGTTATTAACTGGTTGTAATTCAGAAGGCGCCTTCTCTGGATCAACCATAAAATTAGAACGTCTTGATATCGTCGCTTCTCCGATAGTGATGAAAGGTGTCAGTCAACTAACTCTTGCTGCGGGCAACAAGCAGCCCTTTGAAACGGTTGGTCACTACTCTGATGGTTCATCTCGCACATTGACGGATTTAAACGTGAGTGATTGGCACACAAGCAACTCTGATGTAGGGCGCTTTGATGAGACTGGCGTATTTACTGCTACTAACGAGGGCTATACCACAGTCATGGCCATCAAAGATGGCATCCCCAGTAATACGGTGGAGGTGAATGTGTCGGCAGCGATCATTACTGCCATTCAAGTGACCCCTTCGCCTGTGAATATTGCGAAAGGTCAGACTGACCAGTTAATCGCAATAGCGACATTCAGTGAT
>NZ_JBFRVX010000592.1:0-525 GCF_041475345.1 Vibrio sp. 10N.222.48.A3
TGCCATTACACTCAATAAGCGCTTGTTTTAACGTGTTTTTCTCAAATTCAGACACCAGTTCTGCCAAAGACAGTTCTTGAGTGACTTGATTGGTGTTGTCTGATAAGTGAGAAAGCTTACCTAAAAGTACAAACCGCTCAGCTGTATTACGCAATTCTCGTACATTTCCCGGCCAATCATGGGCTAAAAGCGCGTGCAGCTCCTTTTGGGGAAGTGCTGGTGCTGTCTTGCCATAACGTGCAGCAGCGACCAGTAAGAAGTGGTGGAAGAGTGCAGGGATGTCTTCTTGACGGCTTCTTAACGGCGGTAAATCTAGGGTCACAACGTTGAGTCGATAATAGAGGTCTTGGCGGAAAACGCCTTCTTCAGCCGCCTTCTTTAGGTCGACTTTGGTTGCAGCGATTACTCGAATATCGAGAGGCACTAAACCGTTTGAGCCAACCCTTTCAATAACGCGCTCTTGTAAGACGCGCAACAGGCGAATTTGTGCCTGCATCGGCATGGACTCAATTTCATCTAAGAATA
>NZ_JBFRVX010000593.1:0-831 GCF_041475345.1 Vibrio sp. 10N.222.48.A3
AATTTCATCTAAGAATAGAGTTCCGCCTTGAGCAAATTCAAATTTACCCACTCGCTTGCTTTCTGCGCCAGTGAACGCACCTTTCTCATGACCATACAGTTCACTCTCTATCAGGTTTTCAGGTACCGCACCGCAATTGACGGCGACGAAGTTTTGTTCTCGCCGGCTGCTTTGTTCATGTAGAGAGCGTGCGACCAACTCTTTGCCTGTGCCAGTTTCACCAAAGAGTAAAATGTCAGCGTTAGTATCTGCCACATGAGTGATGATAGAACGCAGGTCGGTCATTGATTGCGTGTCACCAATGATTCTCGGCCCAAGCGCTTTACTGGCCTTTAAAGAGCGCTTCAATTCAAGATTCTCGAGTGTGAGTTGACGTTTTTCTATTGCTCGTTTGGTGGTTTCGATTAAACGTTCATTGGCGAACGGCTTTTCGATGAAGTCATAGGCGCCATCTTGGATCGCTTGTACCGCCATCGAAATATCGCCGTGACCAGTAATCATAATCACGGGGATTTCTTTGTCTTTGTGCATCACGGTGTTGAGTAGGTCATGCCCGGAAAGGCCCGGTAGACAGATATCAGTGATGATTACGTGAGGTAAGCCGTTCTCTTGAATTGCGAGCAGAGCAGACTCCGCATCGGGAAAGAATTCGGCATCAATATCGGCGAGCTCAAAGCTCTGTTCAATAGCCATTCTTAGATCGGATTCATCATCAATGAAATAGACGTGACACATAGTTATTCCTTTAATCTTTTATTTTTATTGTTGGTGAAGGTGTACTGGTTTGTTTAGCGACTAATCTGATTCTTTTGTTGGAACTATGGGTAACTC
>NZ_JBFRVX010000594.1:0-7767 GCF_041475345.1 Vibrio sp. 10N.222.48.A3
TATAAAACAGTCTGCTTATAAGAACATTAGCGTTACCTAAAATTTAAAAGCTATGAGGTAATTTTGAAAGTAAGACGTAAGTATATCCTCAACTTTTCCATCGTGTTGGCCCTAGTATCTCTGGTCCTCTCCGCTATTCAATTTAACCGAACCAAAGAATCACTTTTAGAGTCTAATCAATTCTTCTTCCGTACTATTGTAAACGCAAGCTACGACATCGTAGATACTACCGTTAACGAAGCTATTAAAACCTATCTCAAAGGTGTGACTGATACTGTCGCTTCTCACACACTAGGTGTCACTCCAGAACAAGAAGTTAAAGAAGTCATCCGAATTGCTAACGAATTGGTGATTGGAGAGTCAGGTTATATCTATTTGATGTCACCACAAGGTGTCCACCTGTATCATCCGTTTTTACAAGGGCAAAATCGCGCGCATTTAACCCATATTCAAACGCAACTGACCTCAAAGTCTGGAATGACTCAGTATTCTCATGCTAATCCACATGAAGTCGGCAAGCGTGCGAAGGTCGCGTATTCAGTGAGGCTACCGAGTGGTAATACATTGGTGGCGACCACTTATAAAGATGAACTCATGTACTTGGTCGATCTCGAAGCGCTTAAAGATAAACTAAGAAAGTATTCATATGGCGATAGTGGTTATGTATATATTGTTGATTTGCAAGGCGAGCTAGTCCTCCGACCCAATTTTGAACACGAACACTTGAAAGCCTTAATTGGTTATTCATCAGAGTTGCTCATCGATAAGGTCGTTGCTGAGCCTGAAGGGCATTTTAGTTACTCAATTTCAGATGACAACGGTACGACAAACAAAAACATTTTCTATAAGTTCTACCCATATCTGAATTGGATCATTTCTGCTGGAGTTTTGGAGCAAGAGCTCAATAAGAACCACAGTTTATTGCTAGTTAGTTTGATGACCTTGGTTATAAGTTTGCTTAGCATCATCGCCGTTTTGGTGCTTTACCTGCGGCACCGTCATTTAAAGATCTTAGATGTAGCTAGCTTAGATTATCTTACGGGGTTGAGTAATCGGCGGGACTTTATTTCTCAGGTTAAGATGAGAATTTTAGAGTGTTCGCCTTATCCGTTAAAAGGTGTTGGTATCATTCTTCTAGATATTGACCATTTTAAATCGGTAAACGATCTACACGGGCATAATGAAGGCGATAGAGTGATCTGTGCCGTTGCAAAAGTATTGAAGCAATTTGCAAATGAAAATCGTCTAATTGCTCGCTATGGCGGTGAGGAATTTATCTTTGTGACTTTTGATTGCAATGAATATCAATTGTACGAGTTGTCGGAAGAGCTTAGGCGTAGCGTCGAAAAAATTGAGGGGTTAGTGTTACCTGTAACGGTCAGTGTTGGGTGTCGCTATGCAAATGCACTGTTCCACATAGAAGGCACGATAGACCAAGCTGACAAAGCACTTTATCAAGCGAAAAAGAATGGACGCAATAACACACAGGTATACAGAGAGAGTCAATATCGTATTGTCTGTCATTGAAGTTTTCTAAAATTGATAAGCATGAAAAAGCCCAAATAGAACGTTCTATTTGGGCTTTTTTAGAATTGTTTGAAAGTGCTAGCCGTTAATCTAAGCTTTTGCTGCTTTCATCGCTTCATTTTTTTTTTCCTTTTGCATTTTTGCAAGGAAGTAGATGTTCACACAAGCGATGAAACCGTTGGTTGCAACCACTGGCCATGCATCAATCATAACGCCGTATGCTGTGAATAGAGTACAGCCAACAAAGTTAAGGACACGCAGACGCACGATATCTTTCATTGTTAATGAAATTGCGACCATAATAGATGCCGCGTAACCTAAAATTTCAACCATATTGAATTCCATTGTGTGACCCTCTTAAATTTGCCGATGCTTTATCGGTACCAATTCTTCTCTTCATGAGATGATTGAGGAAGCTCCGTGCCCCGAATGGTTTGGTTATGTTTAACTAAGTTTACTATACCGAGTCTATTTCTGTGGTTAAACCCCCAAAATGAGTAGAAGTGAAGGTTAGCGATTACGCAAACGTTTAATGATCTTTCTATTAATATAATTACTGTTTATGTTGAAGGTCAAATTGATAATTATTCTTGTATAGGAAAGGAAGCCGCGAATGATAAAACGATTCATATGTGCAACAAAAGGCGTAAATAAAGTCGCGTTGTTGGCTTTGATAGCGATTGGACTGACAGCGTGTACAACCAATGAAACGACTCCAACTCACAATTATGGCGTGGTGACCAGTGGTGACTTTGATTTCATGAAGCATGGGGTAGTCACGTACTCATGGCATCCCGAATCAGAGCAAGTGTACCTTTCTGAAAAATATGACAAGACGGTCGTCACTGATCTTGTACGCGAAGCGATTAAAGAACAACTTTCATTGAAAGGTTATCAGTTGAAATCCGGGGCTGGTGATGTCGTAGTGGGTTTTGGATTAGCTGAAGAATCTGAACTGAACGATGAATCGATCTTTGATGCGATTCAGCTATCTACAGGTGTGCCATTTTATAGTGATGATGGAAAGGTAAGCGAGAAAGGATCTTTGTATATTGCTTTTTTTGTTCCTAATTCGGAAGTTATACAGTGGCAAGCACTGGCGCAGTCTGGTATCCAACCTGATTTAGAGCCGAGCGAAAGCAAACAGCGGGTTATGGGCTTTGTTGAAATGTTATTTAGACGTATGCCCGAGAGGTAAAGCGAAGTGTTGAATGCATTCATTGAGTCAATCGTTTTTGTGCAAAAAACGGACAGGTCGCAGATTATACTTTTTTATTTGTAACGAACCGTACAAATACGTAAAGCAACGTAAAGTTCGCGCTTCTTTTGCTAGCATTTGTCTATACTGAACAAAACGTTAACTTAGGTTTAATTCAATGAAACGGTTCTCAAAATACTCTCTCCCTCTATTAAGTATGTTCATTGTAAGTAACGCAGCGATCGTAGCAAATACTGCTGTCGCGGCACCTTCTATAGTACCAAGCCCACCTAGCCTAGGCGCAAAAGGGTATGTGTTAATTGATTTTAACTCTGGTGATGTGCTGGTAGAAAAAAACGCACACACTAAGTTGAACCCAGCGAGTTTAACCAAGCTTATGACCAGTTATGTGGCTGGACAAGAGATGAAACGAGGTAACATCTCTGCGGATGATCAGGTGCGAATTAGCGAAAACGCATGGGCGAAAAACTTCCCTGATTCTTCAAAAATGTTCATCGAAGTGAACACTGATGTCGCGATGATGGATCTTTACCGTGGCTTGATTATTCAATCAGGGAACGATGCGAGTGTTGCGATTGCAGAACATGTTGCTGGCTCACAAGATGCATTTGTTGACTTGATGAACTCTTGGGCAGCTTCGCTAAAACTGGAAAATACCCATTTTGCGAATGCACATGGTTTAGATGCGGACGATCTCTATTCAACGCCTTATGATATCGCTCTATTAGGCCGTGCGATTATTCGCGATTTACCGGATGTGTATGGTTTATACAGCGAACGCTCGTTTAGCTACAACAAGATTACACAACACAACCGCAATGGCTTATTACGTGATAGAAGCTTGACGGTCGATGGCATGAAAACAGGCTACACCTCTGGTGCCGGCTACAGTTTAGCGAGTTCGGCGACACAAGGTGAGATGAGACTTATTGCGGTTGTGATGGGCGCATCAAGCGTTAAGAGTCGTGAGTCAGACAGCAAACAATTGTTGAGCTATGGTTTTCGTTTCTTCGATACGCTAAACCCTCATCAAGGCGGTGACCAAGTCGCTGAAGAGAAGGTGTGGTTTGGTGCTCAAGATACGTTGAAGCTAGGCGTTGCAGAAGATACGTTTATTACGCTGCCTAAGTCAGACAGCAAAAAGTTAACGGCATCGATTGAACTAATATCTGAACTGAAAGCCCCGATTTCAGAAGGCCAAACCTTAGGCGTTGTTCATTACACCGTTGATGGTGAAGATGTTCAAACTCAACCTTTGATCGCGTTGGAAGCGGTAGAGCAGGCTGGCTTGTTCAAACGCTTGATGGACTACGTAAAGCTATTTTTCGCTAGTCTGTTCTAAATCGAGGCTAGTCTGTTGTAAAGCGAGATAGTGGCGACAAGTCGCGATGGAAAACCATAAATAGTATGGGTGTTGTGAGTAAATCACAGCGCCTATTTTTATTTCTACATCAATCAAAACACTGCGCCGCACTATCTTTATTAGCCGTAGCGGTCGGTTTCGATTACTATACGCAAAATTTAGCAGCGTAGTCACTTATGACGATTGAGATAAAGAACGTAACCGAACCCGAAGTAACATGTGCTAATTGTCAGGCATGCTGTTGTCGTTTAGAGGTTATGATCATCACAGATACAGGCGTACCTGAAGAGCATATCGCTTATGATGAATGGGGCGGCGAAACGATGTTGCGACTCGACGACGGTTGGTGTTCTGCTGTAGATAGAGAAACACTGATGTGTACTATTTACGAAAACCGACCTTGGATCTGTCGTGAATTCGAAATGGCCTCTTTTGAATGTGTTGATCAGCGCAAGGATGTAATGGGTTAAGACTTTATCTTAGCTATCGATGTTAGTTGAGCTCTAACTGTTCTTAGAGCTTTAACTATTCCTTGCGCTCAAATACTTCGCAAGAAAATCGATAAACACTCGGATTCTTTGGGGCAAATAATCGCTCGCATGATACACCACGTACATTGGTAGCTGGTTATTACTCCAATCTTCCAATAACCTTTTTAGTTCTCCTTTCTCAACATACTCTTTGCCCATCCAATCCGGTAAAGCAACAATACCTAAACCTTGTCGAGCCATTTTAAGTAGCATATCTGGGCTATCTGAAGTGAATATTTGATTTACTTTAATGGTATTAGTTTTGTCGCTCTTGTCGGTAAAACGCCATTCATTCGCAGGGCTCATCAGGGAGTAGGTTAAGCATTGGTGTTCGCTCAAATCTTGTGGATACAGAGGAATCCCTTGTTTTTCTAGATAATCTGGTGATGCGAAGTAGTGAACTTTGTTGTTAAACAAGAAGCGTGCTTTTAGCCCTGAGTCTTTGAGTTGTGACGCGCGGATGGCAACATCAATATTGTGTTCATTAAGGTTGACGATGCGGTCATCGATGCTGAGGTTAATGCGGATACCTGGGTGCTGTTCAATGAAAGCTTGAAGCGGCTCACTGAGTAACATCGATGAAAAAGCACTTGGCGCAGATATCTTAAGCTCACCTTCCACGGATTCTGTTTCACGCTTGAGCCTACTTTCTATGGTAGACATCTCTTCGAGTAAACGGGAGCAATAAGTCAGGTAGTCTTTGCCTGCATGGGTTAGGGATATTTTGCGACTGTTTCGCTGAAACAGCGTCATTCCTAAATCACTTTCTAACCACGCAATCTTTTTACTTACGGCACTTTGTGTCACGTCGAGTTTATTGGCAGTAGCAGTAAAACTGTTCAGCTGCGCAGTTTCCACGAAGATACGAATACACTCAATTTTATCCATTCTAGTTGTCCTATATCTTGTACCTAAACCCAATCATTCCAAATTGGAATCCTAACTATCATAAAACTAGCATTTATCGTTCTATTTATGAATGGTTAAATGATTCCACTACGTTAATGATTCTTAAGAAAGGTGGCAACATGAGTACAGTAGTGAGTGTATTACTAGTGGTGTTCTTTTTATTGGCGAGTTCAATCAAGACAATTGCTTGGCAAAAGAAAGTGTTTGAAATCCAGCTTGGCTTTTTTAAAAGCTATGGATTAAATCGCGTCATCATGTTTCTAGTTGGCATGGTTGAGTTTACTGGAGCTGTATTGTTGCTCTGTGCTTTGGTTGGTTTAGCACCTGAACATACGCAACTGATGGGAGGTTTGATATTAGCGAGTACTTCACTAGGGGCGATTTACTTTCATTTGAGATTCGATACGTGGAAGGATGGTATTCCCGCGATGGTTACTCTGTTGGGTTCTGGCTTCTTGGTCATTGCATCGTACTAAGTTTATTCGACATGTAGCGATAGCTATGAGAGGCAAAGGAAATAAGAGTAGGGCACGAAGCCCTACCAAATGGAAACGGTTTAGAACTCAGAAGGCACTTCAAACTCGAGCCATTCACCGGTTGTTGGGTGAATCAGTTTTAAGTAGCCAGCGTGAAGGTGTAAACGCTCACGTTTGTATCCGTATAAGTCGTCACCACGAATCGGTACACCAAGGCCTGACGGGTGAGCACAGTGTACGCGCAGCTGGTGGGTTCGTCCTGTTTTAGGGTACAAGTGAACCTTGGTTTTGCCATTGTTGGTGCTGACCGCTTCCCAATGAGTTTCAGCATTACGTCCATGTTCATGGCAAACCAATTGTCTTGGTCTGTCTGTTATGTCGCCGCGCAAGGGCAAGCTGATATCGCCAGATTTGCCGTCGATTTCACCATCTAACAGAGCTATATATCGTTTCTCTACGGTTCTATCAATGAACTGCTTCTGGATGTGTTTATTGGACTCTGCGGTCAGCGCCAAGATCAATAAGCCTGACGTCGACATGTCCAATCGATGGATAATCAAAGGGCCTGTTGCATCGGGATAACGCGCTTTAATACGGGTATAAACAGAGTCTTCGATAAACTTACCAGGAACCGACAAGAACTCCTCGGGTTTATTCACCACCACGATCTCGTCATCTTCATAGACAATATCAAACGACTTACCAACCGCAGGGTTCACGATAAGCGGGTTCTCTTCTAATTCGATGCCGTTTAGCTGGTGGTCGAGGATCTCGAAGCTTTTACTTTGGCAAACCGGGTACAGGTTTGCGTGCTGGCGAATGACAGCCGTTGGAGGCAATCCCCACCAAAACTCAGACAATGCTAATGGCTGAAAGCCGTGTTCAAAAGCAAAATTAAGCAGCTTAGGTAGGCAGCAGTCGCCAGAGCCTTCAAGAGCGTCTTTGCCATCTAACAATTCAAGCAGGTTCTTTGATTCGAGAGCTTGGTTGTTAAAGCGATAATGAGACAACCGTTGCGCTTCTAATTCGGCTGAGATCGCTTGGTACTCTTGCTTGCGGCTCGTGAGTTCGCTTTCGATAGCATCAACTTGCGACTGGCGTTCTGCGATCTTTTGTTTCCACTCGATTCTAAGTGCTTTTAAGTCGCGTTTCTCTTGGCTGCTTTGATTGCCCAGTTGTTTGAGCAAATTCGCTGCTGACTCTAGATTCCCCAATGCCTTTTCTTGATTGGCTTGTTCTCTGAGTTCGTTACGCTGAGATTTGTTTGCTGCCAAGGCTAATTGAAAGGCTTCGATAGCTTGTGCTGATTCGATTTTTAACTCTTCAAATTCAGCCAATAATGCGTCTAGGTTGTGCGACTGTTGTAGTTTTTCAATGTCATCCGCTAGTTGCGATTGGCGAGCAAGGTTTGCACTGTTGTGAGATTGAAACTGTTCTGAATCGAAGGCTGATGGAACAAAGTTAATGTTGTTTAACTGAGAGGCCAAAGACGGATATAACTGCAAACCTGAAAACGCAGAAAGGTAACCTAGCTCTTGTGTAGTTGGGTTCTGAACAAGAAGCACGGCGTAGAGGTTGCCTTGCGATGTTTCATTCACACCGCAGTCGAGTAACGACTGCTGAAGTTGCTGCATGGCAAACTCACACGTTGGATGTGGTGTGTAGTAGTACGGAAACGTAAAACGAGTCGGTAGCGGTAAGTCTACATTCGTATTGTCGTTTTTTAGGTGCAGTGGTGTGTAT
>NZ_JBFRVX010000595.1:0-4519 GCF_041475345.1 Vibrio sp. 10N.222.48.A3
GAGTGAAAGATCAAGAAGAGCTCAACAGAATCGAAGACTCATTCACGACCAAACAGTTCGACGACGAGTAATCTGATTTTCAAAAGCGCTGGCGCTATGCCGGCGTTTTTACTTTTTAGTACTCCTTCTTTTTTCCGTCCTGGCTTACATCACTTTCTCAAACCTCAATTCTATCGAGCAATCTTAGTCATGAGCCTCAGCATCTTGGTCTTAGATCTCAGAAAACAAGCTTTCAAAGCCTTACTATCTCGATTCAATTCAACAATCCCGAGTCCCCATGATTTTAATCACCGGATCAAGCAGCGGTTTAGGCGCAGCTTTAGCTAAGCAATATGCGAACGCATCAAACAGCCGTCAGCGCTTAATGATCACTGGCCGCAGCTCACAGCGTTTAGCTGAATTAGCGAAAAGCCTGCCAGCAGATACCGTTAGCCAAACCTGTGATCTATGTGACCCGAACTCCGTGAGCGAACTGCTTGATGCATTGCCAGAAACACCAAAACTGGTGGTTCACAGCGCTGGCAGTGGATACTTCGGTAAGATAGAACAGCAAGATCCAGCGGCGATCAGTGACATGCTCAAAAACAATATCGAGTCCTCGATATTTCTGATTCGCGAGCTGGTTCAGCGTTACAAAGATCAACCCGTCACCATTGCAGTCGTGATGTCGACCGCGGCTCAAGGCGCTAAAGCAGAAGAGTCCACCTACTGCGCAGCAAAATGGGCAGTAAAAGGCTTTATCGAATCGGTAAGGTTAGAGCTCAAAGGTCACCCGATGAAAATCGTTGCGGTTTATCCCGGCGGAATGGCGACAGAGTTTTGGGGAACCAGCGGCAAAGCAATGGATACTTCAAGCTTTATGACAGCTCAAGAAGCCGCTCAAATGCTGCAACAGGCGTTAACCAGCACTGAGCATGGATTTGTATCAGATATCACGATAAACCGCGGTTAACGGTCAAAGAGAGCGTCGAACAGGTAAACAGAGCTATTCGAGCTAATTATTTGTGAGGGTGAGCATGAAAGTGTGCGACAATGCTCGGCGTAAATTCATATTCAAGGTTTATTATGAAACTTCTAGTTCGTAACCTATCGCGCTCTACTGCTGAGCAAGACATCCGTGTTCTATTTTCTGAGTTCGGCTCAGTAAAAGAGTGCAGCCTAGTTTTAGACCAAGAAACTGGCGAATCTAAAGGCTTTGCATTTGTTGAAATGCCAGAGCACGAAGAAGCGAAAGCGGCACTAAACAAGCTAAACTTGTCAAAGCTTGGCAAAAACACGATTCGTGTAAAAGTAGCGAACTCTTAATCGAGTAAACGCTTTATAAGCCACATGGCTTAGCTTAAGCAGCATAAGCGCAGATAATAAAGCCCGTAACGATATTGCGCTGAATAAGCATAATATCGTTACGGGCTTTTTGCTGCTCACGATTCGAATACGCCTACAACCCTTCATGTTCATCAATAGCACGCCTTGCTTCTGCCATTGAACATCCTGATTCCATCACTAACTGCGCGACCGTCATCGAGGGCGTAGCGGCTAACAACGATGCCAAACACACCACAGGCTTAGGCAGCACTTTGTCGATTGCAGTTGCTATCCAATCGTCTTTTTCATGGGTTAACTTGGTTTTAAATTCAATGAGTTGATGATCTTGAGCCACCAACAGCCAGTTGCGTGAACGTCGAACTCGCTTCAACTGGCATCCACACTCAGTCGCATTCGCCATCACTTGGCTTTTATCACTCACACGATGTACAAAACTATTCAGTGGGACACTAAACATAACTCTCTGCCAACCAATCTCTACTAATCATCCAAGCGCTCTCTAACTACCACTCAGCAACTCAAAATTCTCTATCAATAAAATCATGCTTAGAATTACACAGACACAAAAAAACCGCCAGTGATGCGCTAAGCAGCCTCGCGGTTTTTCGTACTTTACAGCCTATTGATCAGAATCAGCACCAGCATCAGCATCAGCATCAGCGGCTAAGCATTTTCAATTCAACATGGATAATCAACAGCAGCTTTTTGAATTGCCACTATCGCAGCAGTTTGAACTCTCCTGACTTCCTCGCTCAAAACCCTCAATCGCATCAGCCAACGCAGTAAATGATTGCTCAATATTGTCACGCGAAGTCGCGATGTTCATTCGCATAAAATGATAACTCTCAGCGCCAAACCAGCCGCCCGGTGTTAATCCCATTTTAGCTTGTTCAAACACCACGCTCTTTAAATCTTCTTCCGAGAAACCTAACTCAGAAAAATCAAACCACACTTGGTAAGTGCCTTGCGGTTGGAAGACTTTTAACTGAGGAATTCGCTGCTCTGAAAATTCGGTAATCCACTTAACTGTGCCTTGCAGATACGCCAACATACCATCTAACCACTCTTCACCCTTTTCGAAGGCAGCAATCGTCGCAAACGTCGTCAAGGCATTACCATGGTCAAGATACATCGCCGCGACATTGGTTTTGAACGCTTCAAATAGCTCATTTTTGTTGGTGTACACATAGCCGTTTGAGATGCTGTGCATGCCAAAGGTTTTCGCCGGAGAGCCAATCAAGGTGATGACCTTGTCGTAATCAAAGCTGGTCAAGCTAGTGAAAGCGTGACCTTCAAAGATAATGTCTGAGTGGACTTCATCGCTGATGATCAGCACATCGTGGCGCTTGGCGATCTCGATGACTTGTTCAATTTCTTGCTGTGTCCACACACGACCTGTTGGGTTGTGAGGATTACAGAAAATCATCGTTTTTACTTTGTGTTCGATTATCTGCTGTTCCATACCATCGAAATCAATGCGGTAACCTTGCTCATCATTAATCAGTGGGCTGTTCACCACCTGACGATTAGCCTTGTTCACCAAGTTAGAAAACTGGTGATACGCTGGCGTATGGATTAACACACCATCACCTTCATTGGTGAATTGACGCAGTAACAACGCGATACCAGAAAGCACACCCGGCACCTGAACGAACTTATCAGCAGATAGGTTCAAGCCATGACGCATTGAATACCATTGAGAAAGCGCTTCAAACACCGCCTGCTCATGAAACTCGTAAGAGTACACACCGCGCCCAACCAAACGATTCAGCTCTTGAGTGATCGGTTCTGCTACCTGAAAATCCATATCGGCAACCCAATATGGGAATACATCGGTGGTGTTGTAAATGCTCTCTAGCATCTCTGGTTTGCTTTTGATAAACGCATGTTCACCGTAATTCGATGCACTGTTAAACGCTGTCATGGAGGGTTCCTCAAATAGTGTGTTTGGTTCTTTTGCAATCAACTGGATTGCCTGAATACCCTTAAGACGATGACAAGGCTCAAAAGACGAAGCTTCCAGAGAAATCTTGTGACTAATTTAAATTAATCTCGCATCTCGACCACAATTTCAGTCTTGACCGAGTTCGCGATAAAGCAGTTTTTGTGCGCTAAATGATGCAGTTTGTCGAGCTGTTTGGCAGTTGGCTTCTTAGTGCCTAAGAACACAATATCAGGTCGCAGAGTCACCTTAGTGATAGACGAGCGGCCAGATTCATCTTCTTCCAGCACACCAATCGCATCATCCACATAAGAGTCGATCACGTACTTCTGCTTTGCAGCAATGCCCAAAAACGTCAGCATATGGCAGCTAGAAAGTGCCGCGATAAACGCTTCTTCTGGGTCGACATTCGCTTCCACCGAAAACGGCAGTGGCACAACATGAGGAGAAGATGAAGCTGGCACAGTGATACCACCATCGAACTCCCACGTATGACCGCGACTGTATTGGTTGTCACTAAAGGCTTCATCGTCACCACGAGCCCAACGAATCACCGCACTATATTCAGACATAATCCCTTCCTCTATCCATTAGTTATCAAATAATTGGTTCTCAAACGACGAGTTATTTAGCGATCAGCAGGGTGATTGACACCATCATTAGTCACCACATCGCCAATATCAAAAGGGTTTACTCCTTCCAAACAACCGATGTTAAATCCATATTCATTGAGGCTTGAGCGGCGTTGGTGATGAGTATAGATACCGCAGTTTGAGCAGAAGTAATGCTTCGCGGTGTGGGTATTGAATTGATAAAGCTTGAGATGCTCAGCACCTTTGAGGATCTTGATACCATCCAGCGCCACAGAGCCTACAATCGCCCCTCTACGACGGCAGATAGAACAATCACAACGGCGTGGTTTTTCTATCCCGTTAGGTAAGCTGAGCTCTAATTCAACCGCACCACAATGGCAGGCTGCCTTGTGAAAAGGTTTGATAACCGTATCTCCGACCTGTTTCATGAGCACTCCTTGTTCTAGTTACTGGTTGCTGGTTACTTTTCACCCATCATATCGTGATTTGTTATTTTGGTAAAAAAATGTGTTTTCCAACAAATATATAGCGCATGTTCTCAACACATAATTTAAGCTAAATCTCGGCACCACTGACTCTACCATCATCGACACAACGATCACTGAGTCGTATTCAAACTATTTAATCTCTTTCTACAGGGCACACCTATATGAATCTC
>NZ_JBFRVX010000596.1:0-3579 GCF_041475345.1 Vibrio sp. 10N.222.48.A3
CTAGGACCTTGATTGTGCCATCTATCGAAATAACAATGCGTTGACCTAATGCTAATGCACCGCTCGCATTCAATACTGTCATGTCCATATAAATCCCTAAGCTCATTTTCTGTTCGCGACGTCAAAATAGTGACATCAATTCTATAATCTAGTGACAATATAACATCTAATGTCATATAATTCCTAGCTATGAATTGCATGTTTAATAACTTACAATGTAAACGAATGATAACGGTCACTGAGTGATAATTAAGATGACGAAAACTTCCATATAAGTTATTGTCTTAGGGAAAGATAACCCAAACACTCAAATCAAATTTAAGTACTCAAAATCGACTTAAATTGTACGACGATCGGTTAACAACTTTACAACCATTTACGAATGCTCATTGGGCATTCGTTATTTTTTTGGCGGTTCATCTAAATTTGATATATTCAAGCTTAAAAGCGACAAACTTAGGTGATACTCCATTTTTGGGAGATTGAAATTGAACTGGATTAAAACGACTACATTAGGGTTGGCTATTGCACTCAGTTTACCGACTAGCGCACAAACCTTAGAGCAAGCCGTCGCGTTTACTTTAGAAAGTAACCCTGAAATCAAAGCGGCATATAACCAGTACGTTAGTCAACGTTACCTTAACGATGCTTCTGGTGGAGCTTACCGCCCGAGTATAGATTTAGACGGTGGCATTGGTTACGAATATACAGATTTGGCGACGAATTCGAGCTCAACAGATCTAACGCGTAAAGAAGCAGCAATTACGTTGACACAACTCATTTGGGATGGCGCGAATACTTCTAACGACATTGATCGTACCGCTGCTGATGCAGAGTCTGTCCGTTATCAATTGCTATCTAGCGCTCAAGATATTGCACTGCAAGTAACCAAAGTCTATCTTGATTCCGTTAAAGCTTATGAAGTGCTTACACTTTCTGAAAACAATCTGGCGACGCACAAAAATATCTATATAGATATCAAGAAACGAGTTGATTCAGGCATTGGATCTACGGCAGACATGTCTCAGGTAGAAGCTCGTATTGCAAAAGCGCATGGTAATTTGCTAGCAGCACAAAATAATTTATTTGATGCCCACACTCAATTCAAACGCCTTGTTGGCCAAGCCCCACTAGGCTTGGTATATCCACGTGCAGATGCAGGTTCTATTCCTTATACGATCGACGGTGCTTTGGCAAAAGCCTTTAACCAACACCCAGTTATTAAAATTGCACAAGCTGACGTAGATTCAGCGAAGTTTCAATACAAACAGTCTAAGAGTACCAACTACCCGACTGTTTCTTTTGAAGCCGCTCAAAGGTGGCGTGATGATGCAGGTGGTACGAAAGGCAGCAGCGATGAATTTTCTGCGATGCTTCGCTTAAAGTACAATCTCTATAACGGTGGAGCCGATCAAGACCGTGCCGAAAGTGCCGCTTATCAACTTAACAAAGCAAAAGACCTACGTGAGAGTACTTACCGCAATGTAGAAGAAAGCTTACGCCTTTCATGGAGCGCACTTGACTTAACCGTCCAGCAAAAAGATTTCTTGTCAGATCACGTAGATTCAGCATCTGATACCGTTATCTCTTACGAAAAACAGTACCGAATTGGTAAGCGTACTCTTCTCGATTTACTTAACACCGAAAATGAACTCTTCGAAGCCCGTAAGGGATTTTTGGATGCTAAGTATGACGTACAATACGCAAAATACAGAGTCATGAATGCGACAGGTAATTTATTGACAGGGTTACGTGTTGAGACCCCTCAAGAATGGAACGAAAAGGTAGAATATTAATGAAGCTCTTCAAAACGATACTCCCGCTATGCTTCGTGGTTGCTTCTTCCAACATCATGGCTGAAACAAATGATGAATTCACTTATCGTGCTCTTCCTAGCACCACACAAAGTTATGATCTCGAAGATGATGATAATGATGGTGTTATCAACGCTCGCGATTTATGTATAGACACACAAATAGGCGCTGAAATAGATAATGATGGCTGTGGCTCGTATTTCGAGTCTAGTGAACAAAAAGAACTTCATATTTTGTTTGCTAATGACTCTGCAGAAATCAAACCTGTATTCCTGGGCCAAATCCGTCAAATGGCTGCGTTTCTAAAACGTTACGAGAATACCAGTATCCAACTTCAAGGTTATGCCAGTAAAGTGGGTAATGCTGAACACAACCTGAAACTGTCAGAAAAGCGAGCGGACAATGTAAGGCGTGCACTTATCAGCAATGGAATTCCACCGTCTAGAGCCTATACCGTAGGTTACGGTGATGTCGGCTTCCGTGATAATGACACCGAAACTAATCATGCACTGAACAGAAAAGTTGTAGCTTCTGTTGTCGGATTTAAAGGCAACATTAAAGAAGAGTGGCATATATTTACTAAAATCGGTAAATAGATTCTACCGCACTCAAACCATGCTGAAACGTTTGGTAAGCGTTTCAGTATCCTTATAATTCCTTGATCGCCATATACCTACCCCTTGTATAATGTTAATCTTGTCTTGTTATCAACATAGAGAAATTATTCATGAGCAAACTAACCGCTGATACTCAAGCAAATCTAGAACTTTTCGTTTCTGAAACGCAAGAAACTAAACTGGTATGGGGCCTTCGCAACGATGAAGGTTGGCTAGCATGTGATTCAAGTGAATTCGAAAACAGTGAAGTGATGCCGTTCTGGTCTTCAAAAGAAGATGCTCAGACTCACAATGTCGAAGAGTGGGCTGATTTCGAAGTATTAGAAATTCCACTAGATATCTTTGTAGAAGATTGGTTACTTACTCTAGCTGAAGACGGCGTTCTTGTTGGTACTAACTGGAATGCAACATTAGAAGGCAAAGAACTAGAGCCTTCTGATCTAGCGAAATTATACATCTAGCTTCCAAGATCGGTCGTACATAGCGTACGACCGGTTACCCATAATAAGCCATTGAGAATTAGAGATTTACCTCACATAAAAAACCATCAACCTACCAAAAAAATTGAAGCAACATCAAACTAACAATAGAATATCGTTCTTTATCTGATTGATATTATCTCGTGATTCACTTCATTTTCATTGCCTTTTTGCTTTTCATCAATCTTTATTCTTTTAGCCAAGCATCAACATTGGATCATGAATCTTATCCAACAATTAGCTCCTCGGCATTAGCTCCCCACACAACTCCAAATGCTGATTGGAACGCACTCTATCTGTCGACTCTAACTCATTCCCCTTCGCGCGCATTGAACATGCTGCAAACACGCTACACTAGCTCAACAACCTACGGGGATAAGCTCTACCTATCGGCACTGCTATATCAATACATGAGCCAGCGCGATCAACCGTTTTATGGAATCGCTTCAAACGACAGTGACTACCAAGCAATAGAACAAGCGTTTATTAATGCCCTAGTAAATGATGGACAAGGTCAGTACAAAGAAGCTCAGCAAGACTTTTTGTCCATATTAGTAAAAATGCAATCAATCAACGATGTTACAGGTAGAGCATTATTAAAATATCAATTATGTCGTTCTCTCAATGAGCAAGCTAAATATCATCAAGCGAACTATTATTGTTCTGCAC
>NZ_JBFRVX010000597.1:0-2627 GCF_041475345.1 Vibrio sp. 10N.222.48.A3
GTAGCCCCACCGACAATAAAGCGCAAAGAAGACTGCAGATCTTCAATCACAGAGATAGCGACACCGTTTATTGCTTTAGGTTGTGCCGCTCGGAGTTTAGAACCAATCGATGGTGAATCTGGGTCTAGGGCAATACTTCGTTGCGCGTTGGTATGAACCCCATGTTCAAATGAAATTTGAGCGAGAAGATCCCAAACGGTTCGCCCTTGAGATTTTAACTCCTCAACCAGTTGAGCAAACACGACGATAGCAGACAGCCCATCTTTGTCTCGTACCTGAGTACCAATTGTGTAGCCTAACGCTTCTTCATAGGCGAACAAGAACTCGTTTTTCTCATCTTCTAATTGCATGCCAATATTCGCTAACCATTTAAAGCCAGTCAGCGTTTGGAAGTAAGTCGCACCATGGGATTGAGCCACTTTCTCAAGTAGAGTTGAAGATACGATACTGTTACCAACTAACTGGTTTTTAGTGTGTGGCTTTGATAGCAAGTAGTGCGCGAATAACACACCCACTTGGTCACCCGTGAGCATTTTGTACGAGTCATCTTCAGTTCTAACTTTATCATCGGTTCGAACGGCAACGGCAAATCGGTCTGCATCTGGGTCATTAGCGCAAGCGATGTCGGCATCGACACTTTTTGCTAAGTTAACCACAAGATCCATCGCGCCTTTTTCTTCCGGATTGGGGAAGTTTACGGTTGGGAAGTGACCATCTGGTTCTCTCTGTTCGGCAACACTGAACACCTTATGGAAACCAGAATCATGAAGTAGATCTTCCGCCATTTGTGCGCCGACACCATGCATAGCGGTATAGGTGATGGTGGTGTTCGCCGATTCGATCTCTTTACTCACGTGTGGACTCTGGTTGATAGCAGCACGATAGGTCTGATAGTAACCTTCAGTTAACCATACCAACTTACCTTGTGTTTCAGCGTCACTAAGGCTCATCAATGGGATGGGCTTGGTCGATGCGATATCTATTTCAGCAGCAATGCCTGCATCATGAGGGGGAATGATTTGAGCGCCATTCTCCCAGTACACTTTGAAGCCATTGTACTCCGGCGGGTTGTGGCTCGCCGTCACGACAACCGCCGCCGCCGCGTTGAAGTGCTCAATACCAAAGGCAACGATAGGTGTCGCTGCAACATTCGAAGTTAGGTAAACCTTAATACCTAAAGCGGTGAGTACAGAAGCTGTATCAATCGCGAATTGCTTTGAATCTAAACGACCGTCGTAGCCAACCACTACACCACGCATAGAGGCATTTTCGACATGTTCAATTAAATAGTGGCCAAGGCCTGTGGCTGTTTCTTGTATGACCAAGCGGTTCATTCTATTTGGGCCGCATCCGACTTTGCCGCGCAGTCCCGCCGTTCCGAATTCTAATCGTTGAATAAAGCGGTCTTCAAGTTCGTCGTGCATTCCCTCATCGATAAGGTATTGAAGCTCTTCACGAGTTCTTGGGTCTGGGTCTCTCGCTAACCAGTTCATTGCATCTTGCATAATCACTAAACCTTTTAATATCGGGGTGTCTTTCTGTTGATTTAATTTAAATGATACTGATTATCATTTCTATGAAAGCAATCGTAAAACTCGATTTAAAATAAATTCCAACAGCAAGGGAAAGGCATATGGGTAAAGCCACTTCAAATAATTGACTGTTTAATAAGTAAACTTACCTTGAACAATTGGATATCACTAACTAGCCTTTTACATAAATATAACAAAACTTAACAAGTTCGTCGTTTTTGAATCTTTAGTGGAAACTTACAACGCTTATGATCCGTATCGGTTCTTAAGTTCAGATGATGTCAGCAGCCCGTTTACAGGCTAGCTCCATGTGAGTTGTAGATTGAGATTCAGCTTTTCATGTTCAGCTGGAATAACAATGAATGTTGTCTGGCTCGGAATGACACATAGCTCGTAATGACATGTAGTTCGTAATGAAACGTAGCTCGCAACGAATATAGCTCGTAACGAAACACAGCTCGCAACGACATTTAGGTCGCAAGTATCCAATTAGGAAGGATAAGGAGAGATCTTTTGAAAAGATTACTGGTTAGGCTAGCGTGGCTTTTGAAAAGTTTTGTTGTGGTTTTGGTGTCGCCTTTGGTGCATGCAAGCAGTGAATACAACATGACTCAAGGTGTCACTGAGATCAGCGGTAAGGTATACGAGCTTCATATGCTGATCTTCTATATCTGCTGTGCGATTGCCTTTGTTGTTTTTGGAGTGATGTTCTATTCGATTCTGAGGCACAGAAAGTCGAAGGGTGCGGTTGCTGCCCATTTTCACGAAAGCACGAAAGTAGAAATTCTTTGGACCATCATTCCTATTATTATCCTTATCGCTATGGCGATACCCGCCACTAAAACCTTAATAGCGATGGAAGACACCTCCCAATCAGATCTGACCGTAAAAATCACAGGGTCACAATGGAAATGGCACTACAGCTATTTTGGTGAAGACGTTGAGTTTTTCAGCCTCCTAGCAACCAGTGACAAAGAGATTGAAGGCATCGAAGTGAAAGGCGCGCATTACCTGCTAGAAGTTGATAAGCCACTTGTACTGCCTATCAATCGTAAAGTCCGCTTTTTGATGACTTCCGATGATGTGATTCACTCA
>NZ_JBFRVX010000598.1:0-1688 GCF_041475345.1 Vibrio sp. 10N.222.48.A3
GGTCGCGTGACCTCCCCATCCGTAACCAACTCTTTATCAACTAAGCAGCAGTTATCGACTCGGCACCAGTGCGATAGTAGCTCTGTACGTCTTTGTCAGGGCTGCGAACTTCCCGTTGATAAAATGGACATACCTTTGGGGAAATCCGCTTACTGCCCAAGATGCGGTACTCAGCTTTATAGAGGTGGCACCCCTAGCCTGTCTGGAAACCTTGCAATCGCTATTACCTGCTTATTGCTGTTCATCCCCTCACACTTTTTTGAATTCATCAGTATTCGCCTGATTGGTGTCATGATACCTGCGACGTTACCATCTGGCGTATTTACTTTAATGGGTGAAGGCTTCCCTCTACTTGGCTTGTTGATCTTATTCTGCAGTTCGATCGCCCCGTTACTTGTTTGTACCTCGGTACTCATCACCCATTTATCATTGCGCTTTAAGATTTTCACACCATTTCGTTATGCATTAGCTATCATTCAGACACTTAAGCACTGGATGATGTTGGATGTGTTTCTGGTGAGCGTGGCAATCTCGTGCTTCAAATTACAAGATTACTCAGATATTTTCGTCGGCCCTGGTTTAGTTGGTCTGATTCTACTGCAACTTTTCAGTGTGTTACTGGTAAGCCGAATCAGTGTGCGCCGCTACTGGGAAGCTTGGGCTCAAGAGTCTGACTACTCTTTCGATCAAAGTAAGAACGTACACTGTCATAACTGTCACCTGTCTCAGCCTGATGGGCACACTTGCGTGCGTTGTCACCATGACTTATATCATCGCAAACCCTACTCTGTACAAAAGACATGGGCTCTACTTTTTGCCGCCTCAGTGGCTATCGTGCCGGCCAACGTCATTCCAATTTCTATCGTGATAACAAACGGGCAAAGACTAGAAGACACCATCATCTCCGGTGTCGCTTCGCTAATTAATAGCGACATGTATGGCATCGCAGCAATCATTTTTATTGCCAGTATCGTCGTGCCTGTCGCGAAAATACTTGGTCTAACGTATATCTTAATTTGTATCAAAATGAAGCGTGCGGTTTACCATAGACAACGTATGACCATCTATTTCATTGTGAAATGGGTGGGAAAGTGGTCGGTAATGGATCTGTTCGTTATTTCGATCATGATGACCTTGGTCGACCGTGGACAAATTTTAAACTTTACACCAGGTTATGGTGCAGTCGCTTTTGGCGTCGTGGTTGTTCTCACGATGCTGGCGGCGGAAAGCTTAGATCCTAGGCTAATTTGGGATAACTACACCTCTAAAGATGAGTCAGTGAATGAACAACGATAACCAATCACAAACGTCATATTCACCAGAAGTCAGGAAAAACAAAGGTATTTCCCCTTTGTGGATCCTGCCGATACTAACCGTCGCATTAGCGGGTTGGTTGGTCATGAAATCGATACACGATGCAGGACAACGTGTGCAGATATATTTCTCAGATGCCGCAGGTTTAGTCGCAGGTCGAACGACAATTCGCTACCAAGGCTTAGAGGTGGGTATGGTGCGCGACATTACCTTGTCCAAAGATTTATCGAGCATCTATGTCGATGCTGACATCTACCCAGAAGCGAAAAAGCTACTCTCAAAAGGCACGCGTTTCTGGCTCGTAAAACCAACGGCAAGTTTATCTGGTATCTCAGGGTTAGATGCGCTTGTTTCAGGTAACTATATCGCTATCC
>NZ_JBFRVX010000599.1:0-7597 GCF_041475345.1 Vibrio sp. 10N.222.48.A3
ATATTATGACAACTGTGATGTATATTCTCGTCACTGAATAAACACCTTTTATTAGCGATTATGATTTTATCAGACAGAAGTGAATTTATTAGTTGTATATCTGTGAATGCCGATATGCAGTTTATTGCGAAATACCAAGACTTAACACTTACAAGTGTCTACCAACCTATATTTGATTCTTCTTTGACTCAGATAGGCGTAGAGGCTTTGGTTCGTATTTCCAATTGTAAAGGTGATGTCGTTCGCCCAGATCACTTCTTCCATTCAGACGAAACCTCATACACAGACAAAATCAACGTAGAGAGGCTGAGCCGAGCCATTCACATCCGTAACTTCGCACAATCGACGGTCCGTCACTTAAACCTTTTTTTGAACGTTCTTCCAAACGTTGGTGAGTTGTTTGCATCAGAAAAAGTAAAAGACACTCTGTTAGCTAAACGTCTTCACGAGCTTAACTTATCGTGCGAACAAATCGTCATGGAGTTGGTCGAACTTAATGTAGAAAGTGAAGAACGTTTAAAAAACGCGGCCCACTCACTTGCAGATAATGGTTTTCAAATCGCGGTTGATGACTTTGGAGCACAGGCGTCAACAGAGCAACGTGTTCGTCATATCACTCCTCATATCATCAAAATCGATCGCTCTGTGATGTTGGATTTTGAAAACGGTGATACTCAAAAAATGGAGTTAGTAGTTAAGCTTGCCAACCAAATCGGTGCAAAGACGGTCATCGAAGGGATAGAAACCCAACAGCAACTGACTGCGATGCAAAGTTTAGGCTTCGATATGTATCAAGGCTATCACTTAGCCATGCCAAAGCCGATTGAGTTGGATATCCGCCTAGCAATCTAGAGTCTGGCCCCTATTCTCTAATATACCGGAAGCCGCTTTACCATTGCCTAACGACTTTTGTAATACCTATCTTTTAAAACGCTCCTTGTTAAGGCACGCATTGCTATCGCAACGTCCTCTTAGTTCGGACCTATCTTCGTCTTGTTTTATCAAACCATATCCGTAAAAAAGCCCAGTCAAAATTGACTGGGCTGGCTTAAAAGAATCTGTTTTATATCAATCCCTAATAACCCGCAGTGGACGGTTTGATTCTATATAGAATGGCGAACATCACTGGTACTACTATTAGCGTTAGTACTGTAGCAAAGCCTAAGCCTGCCATGATGGTAATCGCCATCGAGCCGAAAAATGCATCGAATACCAAGGGAATCATGCCCAAGATAGTCGTTAGTGCTGCCATAGATACCGGTCGTACACGACTGATCGCGCTGTCGACAACCGCTAAATATGGGTCTTTACCTGTTTGTAGCTCACTGTTGATCTGGTCAAGCAGTACGATACCGTTCTTCAAAATCATGCCACTTAAGCTCAGTAAGCCTAGGAAAGCCGTGAAACTGAATGGCATATTGGTACCTAACAGACCAATCGAAACACCAATGATAGAAAGTGGTACCGTAAACCAAATCACAAGCGGCTTACGAACCGAGTTAAACAAAAGCATGGTAATAATAAACATCAGCAAGTAACCCATTGGTAGTGAACCAAATAGAGATTCTTGTGCATCTTTAGAGCTTTCGTATTCGCCGCCCCAACTGATGCTGTAACCTTCTGGTAGAGCCAATGCTTCTACTTGTGGTTTCACACGAGCAAACAAACTCGCGGGTGTTTCATCACCCAATACATCGTGGTCAGCCAATACGGTTAGCGTACGCTTTCTGTCACGACGTTGAATCAGTGGCTCAGACCATTGAAGCTCAACCCCATCGATCACTTGTTCTACGGGAATGTAGGTTTGCAGTGATGGGCTCCAGATCTTCACATTGTTCAGTGATTCAAAGTCAAAACGCTCTTCTTCAGGCAGGCGTGCCACGATAGGTAACATGTGCGTACCATCGCGCAGTAAACCGATGTTGTAGCCACCAAACGCCATTTGTAACGTCTCAGACAAATCAGTTTTTGAAATACCAAGGCGACGTGCCTTTGATTCGTTAAACAGTGGCACGAGCTCTTTGGTGCGTTCACGCCAATCGTGACGCACATTTCGAGAACCAGGATCCGCCAACAAGATATCTTCTACCTCAACAGCTATGCTGCGAAGGATCTGCGGGTCTGCACCGCTAATACGAGCTTCGATTTTTGACGCTGGCGACGGGCCAAACTCAATCAATTTAAATTGGAACGTAGGTTGTTCAAATTTATTGGCCAAGTCCTTGTCTAGCCCTTCTAGGACTTTAAACATGGTGTCTCGGTCAGTCGTTCGTACCTGCAGTTGACTGTACGCTTCGTAACTTTTCTCGGGTTGGTATGTCAGCGCAAAACGTTGCATGCCTTGGCCAACTGTTGTAGTTACAAACTCAACGTCATCTTGCTGGCGAATGTAGCTTTCAACTTTTTCTGTCTGCTTAATCGTTTCACGTACATCGGTACCTTCCGGCATCCACATATCGACGTAAAACATTGGCGTATTTGATGGCGGGAAGAACTGCTGCTTCACCATACCAAAACCAACCACAGAAACTGCTAATAGCGCGACCATACTTACTACGGTAAGCCACCTAAATCGAAGTGCTACTTTCAGACACGCGCCGAATACAACGAACAGAATACCTTTGTATGGGTCTTCGTTCTCATCGACCTTGTCTTCTTCTTTCAGCATCATTTCTGCAAGGAACGGAGTCAGCGTTAGCGCTGTAACCCAGCTCAAGAACAATGAAAAACACAAAACCCAGAACAGTGAGCCCATGAATTCACCTGTCGCGTCTTTCGACAAACCGATTGGTGCAAAGGCCGTGATAGCAATAATGGTCGCACCCAATAGTGGCCATTGTGTTTGTGTCACGATGTCTTTCGCTGCTTGAAGCTTGGTTTTGCCTTTCTTCAAGCCAACCAAAATACCTTCAACGACAACAATCGCATTATCCACCAGCATACCGAGAGCGATGATAAGTGCACCCAGTGAGATACGGTGCAGTTCGACATCGTTGTAATCCATCAGGATGAAGGTTCCAAATACCGTCAATAGAAGCACTAGACCGATGATCAAACCACTGCGTAAACCCATTGCCAAAAGCAGTACGATGATAACAATAGCAACGGCTTCTACTAGGCTGATTAAAAAGTCAGCCACTGATTTGTCTACTTCTTGCGCTTGGTTGTAGAAGTAGTTCAGCTCTACACCGGCAGGCTTAATGCTTTCTAAACGATCCAGTTCGGCATCTAACGCGTTACCAATTTCGACGACGTTTACGCCTGAAGAGAACGCAATACCTAGGTTGATCGCTGGTTTGCCATTGTAAGTTAATACGTTACCTGGCTTTTCTTGGATACCGCGAGTCACTTCAGCGACATCTTTCAAGCGAATGAGGTTGCCCGTATCACGACCATGAATGATCAGGTTTTCTAACTCTTCAACCGTGCTCAAAGTGCCGTTAGGCTTGATCGTTAGGCTTTGACCATTCAGCATCACCTCTCCAGCCGAAACCACACTGTTTTGTTGTGCTAACAGTGACGTTACCATCGACATATCTAGGTTCAACGCCGCTAAACGCTCAAGTGACATCTCAACAAACAATTGCTCTTGTTGGTCACCCGCAATACTCACTTTGCCAACACCGTCAACCAATTCGATTTCACGCGTTAGGTAATCTGCGTACTGTTTTAGCTCGACATAATCGTAACCATCACCGGTCAGCATGATCATCACACCAAATACGTCACCAAAATCATCAATAATCTGAACTGAATTAACACCACTGGGTAGTGTTGGCTGTAGATCGTTGATTTTACGACGCATTTCATCCCAAATTTGGGGCAACTCGTCTGGACCGTAGTCCATCTTCATGCTGACCATAATTTGAGACATACCATTCGACGACGTTGAAGTGATCTTGTCGATATAAGGCAGTTGTCGTATCTCTTTTTCAAGTGGATACGTTAACTCTTCTTCAACTTCCATAGACGTAGCGCCAGGGTAAGTTGAAATAATCATTGCATCTTTAATGGTAAAAGCTGGGTCTTCTAAACGGGATAGGTTGCCAAAAGACGACACACCGCCAATGGCCAAAATGACTAGAAACAGCCAGCTGATTACTTTGTTTTTAATTGAATATTCTGCGATGTTCATTCTGCTTTTCCTGACAATTCGATTCCGTCACGGAGTTTTCTTAGATTCGAGTTTACGAGTCGATCACCTTGCTCAACACCATGAGCGATTAATGCGCCTTGGCCACTGATTTTGTCGACTTCTACTTCGCTTTTGAATGCTTGTCCGTCTTCCATTTTCCACACATAGAACTGATTAGCTTCAGAGCCCGCTTCTAGCGTTGTCATTGGTAACTGGTAACCTTGAACATCACTCAGACCCGCTTTCGCCATATCCACATTGACCGTAACGCTCGTGCCCGGCAGAATTTCACTTTCAGGCTGCTGCATCTGCATCCAAAACTCGTAGGTACGTGATTGTGGGTGCAATTCGCTAGTGTGCTCTAGATACGTCAAAGGATATTCCCCCGAGTGACCTCCAAAAGTTGCTTGGGGGCGGTAACTGCTCGAACGCATGTCTGGGCTGATCGACGCCAAAATAGAATCTGACACTTGAATTCGCACATACACCTTATCGTTCTGGTACACACTCAGGAGTGTTTCTCCAGGAGTCGTGTTTTCGAATCGTTGCTTATCGACGGTTGAAACTGTTCCTGAGAATGGCGCTAAAAGCTCTGTGTAACTTAACTTGCGTTTTGCTGCCGCCAAATTCGCCGATGCTAGTTTGTAGTTAGCCGTCAGTTGGTCGTGTTCTGATTGCGATAACATCTTGCTGCCAAACATCTCCGTACCACGGGCCAACTGTTTGCTCGCCAGTTTGAATTGAGATTTAGCATCAGTTAGATCTTGAAGGTACGTTGCGTTATCTAAGGTGGCTAATAACTGCCCTTTTTCGACTTTGTCACCGGCTTCCACCAATACTTGTTGAATTTCGCCTGCAAGCTTAAATGCCAACGGTGTAAGTTCTGCAGGCATCACCTGTCCATTAAAACTTCTGAACTGATCAGTCAGCGGCGCGCCAACGTCAAAGGTAGAAACCAATAAAGGCGGTTGTTCACGGTGTACAGCTTCATTGTTACAGGCTTGAAGTAACAAAACCGACGCGACAACAACTGATGATTTTAAAAGGTTCATTAAATACCCCCCTCACGAAGCCAAGCTTTTACTTGCTGTCCGTCAGATAACACATCCACACCGGCTTCAACGATAAGATCACCAGAAGAAAGACCTTCTATAACTTTACCTTGCTCATCAAGCAGGACTTGTACTTTAGAAATCGATCGAGAGTCTGGGTTATAGCGCCATAGCTCGCCATGGTCAGCTTGTTTGGTTAGCCAAGCTGAATCAACAATGCCAATACCGTAGTATGACTTACTCTTCTGAACTTCAACTTGCGCTGTCATTCCAGAAAGTAGATTGATGCCTACCGGCTTGTCGATAGATACAACCGCTTGGTAGCTGTTGGTGTCTTCATCTGGTTGTGTAGAGATCTCTTTAAAACGCGTTGGGATACGAATACCGCGGTGGCTATCCATTACAACCCACATGTTTGAGCTCGTTAGGTCTTGAATAGAACGGTCTTCAAGCTTAGATACCGGAATAGAGAACGTCACATCCATTTCACTGTGATTCAAAATATTAAGAACTGGCTGCTTTTCAGCAATTAACTGATATTGCTTACCAAACACCATCGATACCACGCCATCGAATGGAGCAACTAATGTGGTGTAACCAAGGTTTGTTTTTGCTTGTTCCAACTCAACGTCAGCGGCAGTAAAGGTGTTGACGGCTTGGTCGTAGTAATCGGTACTGACTAACTTTTTCGAATACAGCTCAGAAGCTTGCTTGTATTGACTGTTCGCCAAGTCAAATTTAGCTTGAGCTGCATCAACGGCAATACGGTAATCCGTCGCGTCTAATGCGGCTAGCACCTGACCTTTCTTAACTTCTTGTCCCATACGAACATCAAAAACTTCGATATCGCCACCCACTTGAAATGAAAGCGCAGCACGGTCGGTTGCATCCACTTTTGCGATAAAACTATCAAGCTCGATATCTGCCCGCAGAGGAATCTCAAATAACTTTACAGGCTTGATTACCTGCTCATTTTCCTCTGACTGAACTTTGTTACATCCAGTTAGAGAGCCGGCGAGCAATAGTGCGGCAATAACCACGCCCGTACGCTTGGTCGGTATCGCTTTGATAGACAAATTGGATTGCATGATGCTTCTCCATTTAATTATTATGATTTATTACACAGGTGGGCAGTATATTTATTATTAAAGAATTCTCAAGCTTTACTTTCCACCTGTGCAGTATTTTTTATTTCAAGGAAAACAGTGTAGAATGTGGTAATCAGGTAAATGTAGAAATGAAGATGACTGAAAAGAAACAAGGCAGAAGAAGCGCGAAAGACGCTGAAGAAACGAGATTTTTGATCATGGGTGTAGCTGCGGATATGTTCTGTGAGCATGGTTATGACAGTGTTTCTCTTCGTAACATCAGTGAGAAAGCAGGCGTATCTCATAGCCTTATTCGCCACCATTTTGGTAGCAAAGAGAAAATCTGGCATGCGATAAGTGATTGTTTACATGATTATTTTCAGTCATACATTGCTAAAATCGTAGAAGAGTTACCAAAAGGCGTCGCGCCAAATATTACTATCTATTTATTCAGTATGCGCCTCTTTAGCAACATGATTCACTCACGCAAACCGATGCAACTTATCACCGACTCTGTTCGCCAAAAAGACAACTTGGTCGATTACTTTATCGACAATGTTGGTGATATCGAAAAACAAATTAATATGTTGGCAGATGAATATAATGATGCGAATCCAGATAATTTGATCAACATTTATGAAATTAAATGGCAAATGATCATGTATGCGCACGGAGCGGTATGCCTTACTCCTTTCATGGAAAGCACATGGAATGAAGGCGACATGCAATCGACACCTGAAGAAGCATTGTTAAATCATTGGCAATTGTTCAACAAGCAAATGATCAGTACGTTCAATATCAGTGATGAATGGGTATTGAATACGAGTTCGATTGAAGAGCTTATTTATGAAGTCCCTTGTGTGTGGAAATGCGAACACTAGCAAAACAAACACTAAAATCGCGGCTTTAAGTTTCATGCTTAGTGCTTAGTGCTTAAAACGAAAACGAAAACGAAAACGAAAATGCCCCGCTACTGACATATATCAGTAGCGGGGCATTTTTATGTCGGAGTGAGTCTGCTTATGTTTTAAACGATTCAACCAGTAGCAGGTTTAGCGACGCGCTTTACCGCGATTTTGGTGAATCTTAAGTTTCGCTTTCATCTTACGTTTTTCTGATGAACGACTTTTACTGCGACCACCTCGATCGGGGGCTATATCTTTTTCTAGGCTTGGTTCAAAACCCTCTAGCCACTCTTGAGGCAAGCGAGTATCAAGTAAGCGTTCAATGTCACCCAGAAGATAAGCTTCATCTTGGCTCATCAAAGAGATCGCTAAACCACTGTTGCCAGCACGGCCAGTACGACCAATACGGTGAACGTA
>NZ_JBFRVX010000600.1:0-2635 GCF_041475345.1 Vibrio sp. 10N.222.48.A3
ATATAAAGCAAAAAGGTGCGATTTCGCACCTTTTCTGCTTGTGAATTCCCCTTTTGATTGCTAAAACATCACCTCTTATTTGTTTTATCCATAAAAGACTTCATGACAACAAATCATCAAAGCGGGACAACAACACAGCGTAAAACTGTCGTTGTTAAACTGGGTACCAGTGTCTTAACTGGTGGAACATTGGCATTAGACCGCGCTCATATGGTTGAGCTGGTTCGTCAATGTGCTGAATTAAAAAAACAAGGCCACTCTGTGGTTATGGTTTCGTCTGGCGCAATTGCAGCCGGACGGGAGCACCTTGGTTACCCCGCACTTCCCAACTCTATGGCAAGCAAACAATTGCTTGCGGCAGTTGGGCAAAGTCAGTTGATTCAAGTTTGGGAGTCTTTGTTTGCTATCTATGGCCTTAAGATTGGCCAGATGCTACTGACTCGTGCTGATCTCGATGATCGGGAGCGTTTTCTTAATGCACGTGACACGATCAATGCGCTTGTTGAGCACGATATTATTCCGGTAGTAAACGAAAACGATGCAGTAGCAACCAACGAAATTAAAGTGGGCGACAATGATAACTTGTCGGCCTTAGTGGGTATTTTGTGCGGTGCTGATAAGCTTTTGCTATTAACGGACCAAAAAGGCCTGTTTACGGCTGACCCTCGTAAAGATCCAAATGCTGAGCTCATCAAAGAAGTGAAAACTATTGATGACACACTGCGCAAGATCGCAGGCGGCAGTGGTACTACGTTAGGTACTGGCGGCATGGCGACAAAACTGCAGGCGGCTGATATTGCTCGTCGCGCTGGCATCGAAGTAATTATTGCTGCGGGCAGTGCTGAAAATGTGGTGTTTGACTCACTGAGTGACAACCCACAAGGCACACGTTTCTTACCTTTAGCGGAAGCGCTTGAAAACCGTAAACGCTGGATTCTAGCGGGCCCTGCTTCAGCTGGTGACATTGTGGTCGACGACGGCGCAGTAAACGCAGTCAACACTAAAGGCAGCAGCTTGTTGGCGAAAGGGGTTGTTCGAGTTAAAGGCGAGTTCTCTCGTGGTGAAGTTACCCAAGTCACAGACAGCAAAGGCAAGGTAGTGGCGCGTGGTATCGCCAGTTATTCAAGCCAAGACCTAGCAAAAATTGCAGGCAAGCACAGTAAAGATATTGGCGATATTCTTGGATACGATTACGGGTCAGAAGTCATTCACCGTGACGACATGGTTGTAATCCAAGAATAGCTCGTGATGATAAGGCGAATCGCCTTTTTGCATCCAAAGACAGACAGAATTTAGGGAGAGTTAAACATGGATTTAACTAACATGGGTATCGCAGCAAAAGACGCTGCTTTCCACCTAGCGACCGCATCTACGGCGCAAAAGAATAAAGCATTGGCGATTATCGCTGATGAGCTAGAAGCCAACGCAGCAACGATTTTAGAAGCGAACGCGAAAGATATCGAACTTGGCCGTGAAGCGGGTCTGACTGATGCACTGCTTGATCGTCTACTTCTTAACGAAGAGCGCTTAACCGGTATCGCTAACGATGTGCGTAACGTGATTAGCCTGAATGACCCAGTTGGCAGCGAAATTGACAGTAAGGTACTTGAAAACGGTATGTCACTCTCTCGCCGCCGCGTACCACTTGGTGTGGTGGGTGTTATCTACGAAGCGCGTCCAAACGTAACTATCGATATTGCAGCACTGTGTCTGAAAACTGGTAACGCAAGCATCCTACGTGGCGGCAAAGAGACATTCTTCTCAAACATGGAGCTGGTTAAAGTAATCCAGTCTGCATTAGAAAAAGCGGAACTTCCTGCGGCTTCTGTTCAGTATATCGAGAAACCCGATCGTGAGCTTGTCTCTCAACTGCTTAAACTGGATGACTACGTGGATATGATCATTCCTCGTGGTGGTGCTGGTCTGCACAAGATGTGTAAAGAGAATAGTACTATTCCAGTTATCATCGGTGGTTTCGGTATCAGCCATATCTTTGTTGATGAGAGCGCTGATCTTGAGAAGTCTGTTGATGTGGTTGAAAACTCGAAAGTTCAACGTCCATCAGCGTGTAATTCATTGGATACGCTGCTAGTGCATGAAGCGGTTGCTGAGGCTTTCCTTGCTAAGCTAACACAGCGTTTAGCAGGCAAAGTAACCTTGGTTGCTGACGCGAGTGCTAAATTATTGCTTACTGGTTTTGAAGACCAACGTGATGCGGTTGAAGGCGACTTTGACACAGAATGGCTAAGCTACACGCTAGGCGTGAAAGTGGTTGCTGACGTTGCAGAAGCGATTGACCACATGCGCGTACACAACGCGAGTCACTCAGATGCGATTATGACTAACAGTCTAGAGAGCTCAGAGCGCTTTATTAATTCAGTCGGTTCAGCTGCAGTCTATGTGAATGCATCAACACGTTTTACAGATGGCGCACAGTTTGGTTTAGGCGCTGAAGTTGCTGTGTCTACTCAAAAGCTGCATGCTCGCGGCCCAATGGGCTTAGAAGAGCTGACAAGCTACAAGTGGGTAGGTAAAGCGAACTATTTAGTTCGCGGTTAACGCTGGTCGTTAATTTTACTCCTCAGCTCATTTTTGAAATGGCGCTCGAGTAGCAATAATCAATGAATTACCACAC
>NZ_JBFRVX010000601.1:0-3132 GCF_041475345.1 Vibrio sp. 10N.222.48.A3
TAAGGAAGTCGGACTATGGGAATGAATACCATAAGCAGTTTTCGAATGATTTTGATGAGCACCTAATAGATAATTATTCAGAAGTTTGGCAGTTGCATACTGCTTTTGATAGCTCACCAGAACAAAAAGAAAAACTGCGTTATTTTTATCGCCAAACAGCAATTACAGCTATCCATAAATATAACAATCGAAATGCACCTAAATTGGCGAAAGGGGAGTTTTTCATTTCTGAGCATAATGGTTATTTTTTAGCATCATCCCTAGAGTTAAAGGCTGACGTTAAAGCGATTAAAAATGACCACAAAAAAAATACTGCCTATTTCACTGCTTATTTTCGAGTTGGGGATAAAACCTTATCGTTGATGGTCAATATCAATTTGTTGAACTTAATGCAACGTATCGTTTCCGGTTATCGCCCTAACAAACATGATAAGAATACTGTCGTGTTACTGGATGAGTTGGTTGATGAAATTGCGGACATCGCAAATAGTGCAGATACCCTATATATCGTTGGGAAAGGTAACAAGCAATACAAAATAACCAACGTAGATAATGAAGATTTTGAGGTGAGTGGACTATGAGTTTAATGCTAAGAGCTGACTTGCCCCAGTCTAAAGATGGGGTGAAAAATAACACTTTAACTACCTACTTCCCAATTAACACAAAGGATAGAAAAGATATCTTTAATTGGGACAGTGTATTAGGTTATGTGGTTAAAACATCATATCGAAAAGAATTGCACCTAGAAAAATTAACTGATGATGAAAAGTTAGCGATTAAAGAGGGTGAAACAACTGAATCAGAAATAGCGCTCACAACATTTAAGTTGAGCTGCGAGCGTAGTTTTAAAACAAAGTTAGATGAAAGTGATTTCTGGCCCATCCTAGAAAAAATGTACTTTGAAAATGACCAGCTTTTTAAAATATCGCCTGAGTTTTTATTGTTTAAGACTATTAAGCAGAAAGGCAGTGCAAGGGATGCAAGCTTAGGTGGAATGTTTTCTAATTTATTGCAAAACTTCTTCTTTAATGAAAAACCAAACAATCAATTTAACTTCTTAGAGGAGCAGCTGTACTCAGAACTATTGAAGTTAATGAAGCCAAGCAATAAAGAGAAAGATGGAGTTTTGACTTTTTCTGAACCGAGTGAAGCGCCATATCTACCATTTATAGCAAAGCAACTACAGCAAGATCTTCGTTTTCTAGGCAAAAGACCAAAATACCTATTATCAATCTTCAAAGAGTTTTTACACCTTTACGCACATCTTTATACGGCGCAGCTAGCGCTTAATTTAAAAAGGTGGCAGAAGGGGGAGCCGGTAGCGCAACTATGTTATTACATATTAGACAGCGAAAAAGCCAGTGATGAGCGTTATCTGATAAAAGACTATGGCTTTAAACAATTGTCAAAGTCGTTGTGGAATATCTTTCCGTACCTCTCAATGAATGAAAGCCTGCAATCTAAAAAGATTGATAATGCAGTGAACACCATTCAGCCATTATGGGCCTTAGCTGAAAATCTCCAGCAAACTCCTAGCTCCGCTACTTTACTGAAAAACTATGCACAGGCATTTAAAGAGAGTCGAGATTTACACCTCGACTTGAGTGACAGTGAAAACCCACATGATGTGCTAGCAGATTTACTTCAGTTGAGCAGAATGCAGTTTGGTTCAAAAGAAACGCGTCATGAGATTAATAAGCTTTACGTCAAAGCAACAGAATCTGAGTTTTGTAGCCATTTTGCACAATCCCGTGGCCGTGCTGGTCGCGTATTAGTATTTAATCAGGACTATCTATTGTTATTAACCAACTTAGCCATTGGTGAGCAAGATAAACTTCGTTTCCACGAGTTAATCAAAGCCTTTGAATCAAGAGGTGTATTTTTCGATAAACAGAGCCAACAAGCCTTAATTAAATTCTTTGAACGTATTGGTAATGTTGAACGTATGAGCGATAGTGGAGATGCAGTCTATGTTAGAAAAACAATTTGAGAACTTTTTAACTGAGCAGTTTTTAAAGTTAAACGAGACAAAACTGCAGCATGGTTACCGTTATCAGTTCCAATCGCCGGATAACAAGAATAGCCAGCGTTTATACAATGCGTTTATCCGAAAATGTGATGATCAATTAACGGTCAAAAACACTACCATCAGAGCATTGAAGTGTGGTCATACCAAGCTTTTACCTGTACTACACAGTGAAAATGACATTGGTTATTCTGAGAACTTTATCTCACATTTACGTGATGAAGTGGCTGGACAGCAAGGTGATTTTAAAGGTTGTGCATTGTTAGTTATTCATAACAGCATGCTAGACACACTAATCAACTCTGCTGAAGATATCGCTCAAGACAATAGTGTTTGGCACCCAGAAAAAATCAAAGATGCTTTAAAAAGTCTAATCGATCCCAACGCAAAAGACCGCAAAGTTTCTGAATGTTTGCTAGATCACCGTTTTTCACAAATAGTGGATGATGGTGCAACCATGTTTGGCTTTGAGGAGCTTTACACAGCGATCTTAGATGGGGATTTGAAGTTTCATGAGCTTGGTTTGTTAGATGACCCTGAAATATTGAATTGGAGTGGTAAACCAGAGCAGATTAACAACCGTTTAGAAGAAAATAAAAAGCTATTTGATCGTATCAATACAGTAACTGAACGTTTTTCAACAGAGCTTGAAGAGAAGTTTGCGGAGAATGATTTTAGTGAAAAGTTTGTTGCTAAACATTTTAACGATGAAAATTTGGAAAGTTGGAAAACAAAGCTTACTTTTGCTGATTGTTTAAATGAGAAAAAAAATAACGTAAGCAATGTCCTTGAGCTCGAGTCGATTGATTCTCAGCAAATAGATAGGCTAGCTAAGAAAAGTAAATCAGATAGTAAAGCAGGGAAACGTGAACAACATATCATATTGCCGTTGCAACAGGGCCTGCAGAGCTTTGATCTGTCACTTACCTTTTTAGGTGGTAAAGTCGAGAAAAATCAACTTACTCTACAGCATAACAAAGATCCAAGCATTGAGATCCAGCAGCCTAATAATAGTGGTGGAAAACGTAGTAAGGTTACTGTTACGGGGGCATTTACAGGTGAGCCAACGTATTTTAGTTTGGTCTTAAAAAGAGATAAAACAGCAG
>NZ_JBFRVX010000602.1:0-416 GCF_041475345.1 Vibrio sp. 10N.222.48.A3
GTCTAGTAGCACTTTGTTTTTGTTACGGTTAAAGCATGCAAAATAGTCGTCGTTAAATAAATGTACGAAACGGTCTGTATCTAACATGAGCGGCAACGAGAGTGAATCAGACGCTACAGCCCCTTCGACATTAAAGACTAAGCTACCAACCGGACTAGTCACTTCAAAGACCACATCATTTGACTCATTAGCTAATAATTCAAAGTCGATCTCTTTGATTTCTTGATTGTCGAATAATTGCCCAGACTGCTCTAGTTTAGCTTTATTGCCCTGCTCTGCAATTACAAAGCTGTTATCTTCTGTTTGTAGCGTTATACGTTTTTTATTTGGTTCAATTAGGAAGATATTTTCAAACGAAGGTAAGTAAAAACTATCTGCTGTTAAGACCAAAACACGAAATTTATAACACTCTGCTG
>NZ_JBFRVX010000603.1:0-6572 GCF_041475345.1 Vibrio sp. 10N.222.48.A3
ATATTAAGATATGACGTTATCAATTAAGCATATTCAATGACTTAGAGTCTTTCCTAAATGTGATGACGGGTTGGTATTCGAAGCGGGGTATAACCAAGATTTTGTTGATATTGGAAGGTTTCGTTTGTGTAGTGAAATAGCAGTATGGTGCTCCTTATCATTAAGCTAATATTTTTTAATATCGTTATCATATTTTCATTATTGATGTATTGGAACGCGAATCAACACGCCCAGCACCGGGTTCAAGATGAAAATTTGATGAAAAATTCAGCGTCCAACCGCTGATGCAACAAAATCTAGGGTCGATGATGAGAGCGAGGAAACATACATACAGATGGAAAGTACGGGTTAATTGACTCAAAAATAGAGGTATCGCTGAGGTTGGGTCGAATTATTATCAGACGAATTCGCAGAGCATCGACCCAGAAATCACAGTTTCAATACAGAAATAGTTGGAATCTAAAGATGTTTGTCGTATCAATAGGCCTATAGGAAGCGCATTCATTCATGTTTCTCTATTACTCTTCATAGCTTAGGTATTGAATACACAAGTCATGAAAGGCTTGTGCTTGTGGCGAGATCGTACGGTCAGCCAATCTGAAAATACCGATCTGACGCTGTAAGGGCGGGTCAATCAATGGAATCCAAACCAAACGGGTTTCATTGGTTGGGAAAGCCAGCTTAGGTAGTGTGGTCACGCCTATCCCGAGCTCTAACACTGAAAACAACGAAGTGATGTTCTCTACTGAATACAGAGCCTGTTCGCTGAGCATTCGTGCGGGAGTTGGGTCAAGTAGGGTACAAGTACCGTTGCGAATGAAGGGTTGTTTTAACAAAGTTTGCCATTCTATTCCCTCTCGTTGAGAGGCGATAGGGTTGTCTTTGAGGCAGACCACACCAATAGGGTCAGAGAGTAAAGGCGTGAAATCGATGCTCTTTTCTTCTAAATGGGAGCTATTTCCGAGGGCTACATCCACCTCTCCAGAGAGTAATCTCGCTTCCACACCTGCCGCATTATCATCAATTAAGCTGACCTCAACATTGGGGTACTTTTCGCAAAAAGCCCCTAAAACACTAGGGATTAGTTTTGCGGCCACTGAAGGGACACTCGCTATTCGAACTCGCCCTTGCTGGCCAGCTGCTGCAGCACGGAGGTCGTTATCTAATGCCTTGTAAACATTTAAGAATTGAATGATTTTCGGTAAACATATTTCGCCAAAAGGTGTCAGCGTCGATTTGTTGCCCGTTTCAAACAGTGGTTGGCCGAGAATTTTTTCTAGCTCTTTTATCGATGTTGAAAGTGCCGCTTGCGAGCGATTTGCTCGGTGAGATGCCGCTCTAAATCCGCCTTCTTCGACCACTAAAACAAAATGTTTTAACTGTTGTAGCTTAATACTCATGACAGGAATCCTTCTCTAGGCCTTGCTATACCTTACTTTTTTAAAGGTGATAGATTTTATTTATCAAATGCACAAAATTTACCGTTAGATTTATCAATCGTCAAGGTGCAGTATTTAACCATCTTGAAACATAGTTGTTACAAAGTTGGATGGAATCGTGAACGCACAAACTAAAAAACACCCAGTAAAAACCGAGCTTTTCGCTTCAAAAGCACCACTAGAGTGGGCAATCGTTAATAACGGCACTCTATACACAGCGCAGATTCCAATTGATGAAACTGGCGCAGTAGTAGAAGGCGGTATCGAAGCGCAAACGCGTCAGACTTTTAACAACCTTGTTCATACGTTGGAGTGTGCAGGCGAATCTATGGATTCAGTGCTGCAAGTTCTGATTTACGTGACAGACCGTGAATATCTAAAAACGGTTAACAGCGTATACGGAGAATACTTCAATGCACCTTATCCAAACCGTGCTGCGGTCGTCGTTGCAGGGTTAGCAAGAGAAGAAATGTTGGTTGAGTTCGTGGTTTACGCATCAGCCTCTCAACCTGAATAAAGATACTGTGAACTGAGGCAATTTGCGGATTAAAGCTATTTGTCTGTAAAGATCTTTATTGATACAAGCGTCTTGGTTCAGTTTTAGATACAAGATTTAAACGTTATTTCTTATATAAATTAACGTTTTATTCATTAATCAGATGGTTGCCAGGCTCAAACGCAACCTAACCGTTACAAGGACAGAATGATGACTCAATTACAGAATGTTCAAGCAGAAAACGCACTTTACATTGGCGGCGAATGGCAAGCGGGTGTAAGCACCGTTGCGAACATTAACCCATCAGATATTTCTGAAAACATCGGTAACTTCGCACAAGCAAGTGCTGACCAAGTTCAACAGGCGATTTCAGCGGCAAAGCACGCTCAACCAGAGTGGGAAAAAACGCCGATTGAACGTAAGCAAGCAGTACTTCAAGCAATCGGTGATGAGCTGATTGCACGTTGTGATGAGCTAGGTACGTTGCTTTCTCGTGAAGAAGGTAAGCCTTTTGCTGAAGGTCGTGGCGAAATTTACCGTGCAGGCCAGTTCTTCCAGTACTTTGCAGCTGAAGTACTTCGTCAAATTGGCGACAACGCAGAATCAGTACGCCCTGGCGTTTCTGTTGAAGTGACTCGTGAAGCGGTGGGTGTTATCGGCATCATCTCTCCTTGGAACTTCCCGACAGCGACTGCTGCTTGGAAAATCGCTCCAGCGCTTGCTTTCGGTAACAGCGTTATCTGGAAACCAGCAAACCTAACACCAGCAAGTGCGGTTGCGTTAACTGAAATTATCCACCGTCAAGGCATGCCAGCAGGCACGTTCAACCTTGTTCTAGGCAGCGGTTCGAAAGTAGGTGATGCACTGATCAACTCTAAAGAAGTGAACGGTGTGAGCTTTACTGGTTCTGTTGATACAGGTCGTAAGGTTGCAGCTGCTACAGCGCCAAACTTCGTTCGTTGCCAACTAGAAATGGGCAGTAAGAACGCACTTGTGGTTGCTGATGATGCTGATATTCAAACAGCTGTTGATGCAACTATTGCAGGTTCGTTCTCTGGCGCAGGTCAAAAATGTACAGCATCTTCTCGTCTCGTGGTTATGGATGGCATTCACGACCAATACGTTGAAGCACTAATCAAGCGTATGAGCGAGCTTAAAGTGGGTCACGCACTAGAAGACGGCGTATTCATGGGCCCTGTTGTCGATGGTAACCAACTTGAAGCAAACCTAGGTTGGGTTGAGAAAGCACGTCAAAGCGGCGGTGAGCTAGCATTTGGTGGCGAACGCCTAAGCATGAAACACGAAGGTTTCTACATGTCTCCAACGCTGTTCTTGAATACTAAGAACGATTGGGAAGTGAACCAAGAAGAAGTGTTTGCACCAATGGCAAGCGTGATTCGTGTAGCTGACCTAGAAGAAGCTATCGCGACAACAAACGATACTCGCTTTGGTCTAACGGGCGGCATCATTACTCAAAGCCTACGTACTAGCGCAATGTTCAAGCAACAAGCGCAAACAGGTTGTGTGATGGTGAACCTACCAACAGCAGGCACGGATTACCACGTACCGTTTGGTGGTCGTAAAGAGTCTAGCTTCGGTCCTCGTGAGCAAGGTCAGTACGCGAAAGAGTTCTACACAGTCGTGAAGACAGCTTACCAGCGTCCTTACTAATCCACTTTCTATATAAGAATTGGATAGCTGAGGATATTAAGTCCCTAGCTATCCAGCTATCGAATTGGCCTGATTCACAGAGTCAGGCCAACATCCCAACCAAAGCCGCAAACGAAATTAGACAAGTGATTTAACCCATTTTTGAAAACATGTTATTTGAGCGTGTTTTCAAAACCGAGCTAGAACACTGAGCTTTCAATAGGAGTGGTTATGTACCAGCAACGGATTGTTATAGATGGATTGCAATACTGCAATTGGAACAGAGAATATTTCCAAACACTAAAGGCGAGCGGCATTACAGCAGTTCACGCTACCGCGGTTTACCACGAGACAGCTCGTGAAACCTTATCTCGCTTTGCAGAATGGAACTTAAGATTCGAGCAGAATGCAGACATTATCATGCCGATTCATTCAATGGCTGATGTTGAAACTGCAAAAGCGACCGGCAAAGTCGGCATTTTCCTTGGTGCTCAAAACTGTTCGCCAATCGATGATGAGATTGGTCTTATCGAAGTGATGCGTCAGCAGGGTCTTTTGATCATGCAGCTTACTTACAACAACCAAAGCTTACTGGCGACAGGTTGTTATGAGCAGAACGACACAGGCATCACGCGCTTTGGTAAACAGGCTATCGAAGAGATGAACCGAGTGGGCATGATCATCGATATGTCTCACAGTGCGGAGCGTTCAACGCTTGAAGCGATTGACCTGTCTTCTCGTCCTATTTGTATCAGCCACGCGAACCCAACGTTTGCTCATGATGCACTACGAAACAAATCAAACGATGTGATTAAAGCCCTAACCGAACGCGGTGGCTTAATTGGATTCAGCTTGTACCCATTCCACCTACCAAATGGCAGCCAATGTACGTTGGAAGATTTCTGCCAAATGGTTGCGACGACCGCTGACATGGTTGGCGTAGAACACCTAGGTATTGGTAGTGACCTATGCTTAAACCAACCTCAAGCCGTTCTTGAATGGATGAGAAATGGTCGTTGGTCTAAAGCAATGGACTACGGTGAAGGCTCTGCGAACAACTCAGGTTGGCCAGATGCGTTGCCTTGGTTCTGTGGTAGTGCGGGTATGGAAAATATTTATAACGGATTGATGCGTCATGGTTTCAGCGAGTCTGAAGCTGGGCAAGTCTTGGGAGAAAACTGGTTTAACTTCTTGAAAGATGGCCTAGAGCCTCAAAGTAAGGGTTAAGTGCTTTCTCACTAGTAATCATCGAATTAGCAGCCTTCTAATTAACCTTCATTTAGAAGTGCTGTTGTTACCAATTTAACTATTCAAAAGGAACAACGGTCTATTTCGCAACGCGGTAACCCAAACATGGATTAGCCTGCCCAACACAAAAAACAATAGGGCAGGTGTTAAATACACCTCTTGTAGTCATCATTAAAATGACAGCTGCAAAGAAACCTCTGGAGTCAGAGTATGTCTGATTTAACCAATAGCGTGAAATCTTCAAACGTAAATGCGGGTCAAGCACACACAGCAAGCAACAAAACGAGTAACACAAACCAGTCTGAATCGACTTCAGACAAATTAGGACTTACCAACCCAGCATTATGGTACAGCGGCGGTTTTATCGCTCTGTTCGTGGCGCTTGCTTTATTTGATGGCGAGCTGCTATCAAGCTTAGTAAATACAGGCTTTGCTTGGTCGGTAAAAGTGTTCGGTCCTTATTGGCAAATGCTTCTTCTTCTGACTTTTCTTATTGGTCTTGGCCTGGCGGCAGGGCGAACAGGCAAGGTTATCCTAGGCGGCATCGCGAAACCTGAAATGGATGGCTTCCGTTGGATGGCAATCATCTTCTGTACGCTACTTGCGGGCGGTGGTGTATTTTGGGCGGCAGCAGAGCCTATCGCACACTACGTTAACCCACCACCGTTGTATGGTGCACAAGAAAACGCACAGCAAGGCGCAGTGAATGCTTTATCACAATCATTCATGCACTGGGGTTTCCTAGCATGGGCTATTGTGGGCAGCTTAACGTCTATCGTGGTTATGCACCTTCACTACGACAAAGGCTTGCCTCTTAAACCTCGTATTTTGCTTTACCCAGTTTTGGGCGAAAGAGCACTGAAAGGCCATACCGGCGCATTGATTGATGCATGTTGTATTGTCGCTGTAGCGGCGGGTACTATCGGTCCGATTGGCTTCTTGGGTTTGCAAGTCAGCTACGCTCTGAATGAACTGTTTGGTATTCCAGATGGCTTCACAACTCAGCTAATCATTATCTTGTTCGCTATCGTGCTTTACACATTGTCGGCATTAAGTGGTCTCAACCGCGGAATGCAAATGCTAAGTCGTTACAACGTAATTTTGGCAATGGCATTGATGATTTACATCCTTATCTTCGGTCCAACGAACTTCATCTTCAATGGCTACATTCAAGGTGTAGGCAGCATGATAGATAACTTCATCCCAATGGCAACATACCGTGGTGATGAAGGTTGGTTAAGCTGGTGGACAGTGTTTTTCTGGGGTTGGTTCTTAGGTTACGGCCCAATGATGGCAATCTTCATCGCTCGTATTTCACGCGGTCGTAGTATTCGCCAATTGGTATCAACCATTAGCCTTATCGCACCGTTTGTAACTTGCTTCTGGTTCACGATTGTTGGTGGCTCTGGTCTTGCGTTCGAAATTGCAGATCCAGGCAGCGTAAGTAAAGCGTTCGAAGGCTTCAACTTACCAGGCGCGCTACTGGCGGTAACTCAGCAGCTACCTATGCCAATGCTTATCTCTATTCTGTTCTTGATCTTAACCACGATCTTCATCGTAACGACCGGTGATTCGATGACTTACACCATCAGTGTGGTAGTCAGTGGTGAGACTGAGCCTAACGCAATTATTCGTACTTTCTGGGGTGTGATGATGGGGGTAACGGCATTGATTCTGATTTCCCTAGGTTCTGGCGGCATTTCAGCGCTGCAATCGTTCATCGTAATCACAGCGGTACC
>NZ_JBFRVX010000604.1:0-1233 GCF_041475345.1 Vibrio sp. 10N.222.48.A3
TAAAACAAGGCCTCGCGATTGCGAGGCCTTTTTGTGTTCCGACTAAAACTAAATATTAATCGAGGTTAACGAAAGCTTGGGATAATCGCTGGAATCCCCGGAAGAAGGCCAACCAATGCCATTACACCACTTAGCACAATAAACATAATGCCAGGCAACACCCAACGGCTCATTTTACTCAGTTCACTACTGCGTTCTTTACAACCGACTAAGCCTAAGTTATCCAACAGCATGGTGAGGGCCCAACCAAATGCTGGGTTAACGAGCGCTGAAGAAAATACAACAATCGCTGCCGATTGGGTGGTTTTTCCTTCACGCGTCATTTCCATGCCAGCTTCTAGCAATGGAACAAATACCCCAACAATGAGAGCGACACAAAGTACAGGTTGCCAGATAGCTAGATCCATCGGGTAACCCCAAACCGCGGCGATGATACAGAACAGAGCTGTGAGCAATGCGCCGGCAGGAATAGGGCGTTTAGCAATCGCCGCTGGTACGATGTAAGTACCCCATGAAGACGTAAAGTTAGTACCGCCGAGCAGAGAGCCGAACGTTTGACGAATTGAAGCAGTGGTCATCGTGTCATCAATATTCATGTGTACTTTTTCGGTACGCTCTGGATAGCTGATCTTTTGAAATACTTGATGGCCTAAGAAATCTGGCGACCACATCGCCACGGCTAGAATTGCAAACGGCAATACCACCATGAAGTGTTCAATCGTCGGTAGGCCAAGCATCCAGCCTGTATCTTCTCCCCACCAATACATAGGGTTCATGTTAGGTAAGCCTGGCTCAGTGTGGAAAGCGAATGGGGCACCCATGGCAAATGCAATCGTACCACCCAGTAAACAACTAAGAGGTACGGCTAACCAACGTTTGCGGAAGTGTTCCAATAACGCGTACAAGATAATGGTGCAAAAGATGACGACAAACGCGATGTGGCTCATGCCAATTCCTTCAGCCCAAGCGAACAGCTTTTTCACTTGAGAAGCGGTTCCAACAAAGCCAAGGTAGAGCAATAATCCGCCACATACGCCTTTACTGGTGAGGTTGGCCAACATACTGCCACCTTTACTGATGGCTAAGATTAGGCCAAAAGCGCCAATCAGCAATCCAAACGCCATAGGGTGTCCGCCTGCTGCAACCACAATCGGAATTAAAGGAATGAGTGGGCCGTGTGTACCTGCGAGGTTCGCGGTCGGCAACAGGAAGCCAGAGAAAATAATAATGAAA
>NZ_JBFRVX010000605.1:0-3129 GCF_041475345.1 Vibrio sp. 10N.222.48.A3
GACAAAATAGGTAACTCTCGCTCTAGAGCCCTCATCAATTCAACATTTAAAAAGTTTATCTATCCCCGCCCACGCTTGTATCTGCAAGCGTTCAACGACGCCACACCACACTTCATCTCGTTTTAATATTCGTCATACACCATCGAATCTGAAGACATTAAAGTCTTTGATTGGGGCGCCTAGAAAGCCAAGAAACACGGATGACTTGGCGAAAGCCAAATCTCGTTATCAATGTGGATCGATAGGAGGTCCTTAGCGCTAAGTTAAACCTCGTTAATGTCAGTGACGATGATAATAAGGCGCTAACAACATTACTTAACCCACTTCGAAAAAGTCAATGAAGTATAAAGTGATAGACCTAGTGACACGAGAATGTGCAACTAGATACAAGAAGGAAAAGAGAAACAAAGTCGACTGATTTGTTTACAAGACGCTAAAAGCCCTGACAACATGGACAAGTAAAAACAGGTAATAACGACAAAAACTCAAGACGAATGAACATGGTTACTCATCAAAGGGAAATAAGTTGCCACCAACATTCAGTTGATACATTGTTAGCTAGTAAATGGAACTGAGTGAAAATAATCTTCCTTAGGTTCAATCTGACAAGCGCCGATTAAAAAAAAAAAACTGTCAGATCAGGACCAAACGACGACTCTTGATTGACCTCAGGATAACCATCTTTACCACCGATAAAATACTATTGAGAAAGTTTATCTAGGACAGGGGTTATCGACTGATGAAGTTCACTGGTTTCATATGCACCAGATAAGAGTCTACTTGGGTAAGCAATTGAATTACTGAGAACTTCACCAATATTATTAATATGAATACGAGTATCTGCCACACAAGCGCTCATGCATATTTTAATAAATTGCTTTGAAGTATCAAGTTCAAGCAAACGCGCACATCGCAGTGCTTCTTTAGTTCTTTCATGGAGCATTTCTTCAGATAACACGATTAACCCCTTCTCCATTCAGTAGCATAACAATGTGAAACTCTTCGCTTTCCCTCACCATAGCAAGGAAAAGGCTCTCTCTCATTTCTTTTCGGACCGTATTATCGCCAAGTACATATTTCGTCAAAACGCTAATAGCTTGTTGCTCGCTAACTTCGTCTTGACTAACTATTGCCGACAATACGCTTTTCGACAGGTTTGACGAGATGTCAAAATTCAGTTCTTTTGCCGTTACAAGCATCGCTTTTATTACTTTGTTTTTTTGAGCTCTGATAGTACATATTTTCAGTTCATGCTTATCAAATGCATACCCAATATCATCTAGTAGTTGGCTCAGTTCTTGATACACTTTGTATTCCTCTAGTTCATTGTTCTCGTCCCTCATATGTTAACGTTATATGTTTAAAATAAAATAATGAAACCAATTGCACCAATAAAAAAAATACGATAAATATCATGGGATTATAAAAAAGACCTCACTATTACGTCCAGAAAATAGGATATATATGTCCTATTTGCTTACCATGCAATGGAGGTAATGCTTTTTATCCATATTAACTGAGTTGGTCTACATAGCTTCAATACCATTAGAAAAACGACACATACCCCTTACATTTAGGACTTTAACTGCGACCATTTACACATAAACCATTGAGTTTATGTGGTTAAATTTAAAAATAACTAAATCTATGGACGAGGTTTCTTATTTTATTTTTTCTGGGCAAGTAGATAATAATGCACAGAATCTTAAAAAAGGAACTGACAATGTTATACGCACAACCTGGAACTGAGAACTCAATTGTTGATTTCAAACCACAATATCAAAATTTCATTGGAGGAGCATGGATCGCACCGAAACATGGAAAGTATTTTACGAACACCTCTCCAATCAACCACTCAGTAATTTGCGAAATTCCGGCTTCGACTCAAGAAGATATCGATTTAGCAGTTAATTTTGCACATGGTGCAAAAAGCGATTGGGCTTCAACATCAGTTACTGAGCGTTCGAACATACTACTAAAGATCGCAGATCGTATTGAACAGAATCTTGAGATGCTTGCTATTGCTGAAACCTGGGATAACGGGAAACCTGTCCGCGAGACGCTCGCCGCTGATATTCCTCTGGTAGTCGACCATTTCCGTTATTTTGCTGGATGCATTAGAGCCCAAGAAGGCTCTGCTTCAGAGCTGGATTCGCAAACCATGACCTACCACTTTCCTGAACCTGTTGGGGTTGTCGGACAAATTATTCCATGGAACTTTCCACTCTTGATGGCGGCTTGGAAACTAGCACCAGCTCTGGCTGCAGGTTGTTGCGTTGTCTTGAAGCCAGCAGAGCAAACTCCTGCATCGATATTGTTCTTAATGGAACTCATCGAAGATCTCGTACCTGCTGGTGTAATAAATATCGTTAATGGCTATGGTTCAGAAGCGGGTCAAGCGCTTGCAACACACAAAAAAATTGCAAAAATCGCCTTTACTGGTTCGACTGAAGTTGGACAACATATCCTTAAGTGCGCCGCTGATAACCTGATCCCATCAACAGTCGAGCTAGGTGGTAAGTCTCCAAACATCTTTATGGCTGATATATTTGATCACGAAGACAGCTATCTAGATAAGTGTATCGAAGGCGTACTACTGGCTTTCTTCAATCAAGGTGAAGTTTGTACGTGCCCTTCGCGAGTTCTGATTCAAGAATCTATTTACGATCGCTTCATTTCGCGTTTACAGACTCGCATGAAAACGATCAAACAAGGAAACCCGCTCGATACCGATACACAAGTCGGATCACAGGTTTCAAGAGAGCAGTTTGACAAAATCCGTCAATATATCGCACTTGGTCATGAAGAAGGCGCTGAATTACTTATTGGCGGTAAGAGTTATGAAGACAATGGCTACTTTGTCGAGCCAACTCTCTTCAAAGGAACTAACGAGATGCGTATTTTCCAAGAAGAGATCTTTGGTCCAGTCGTTGCTGTTACAACATTTAAAGACTCTGAAGAAGCACTGGCTATCGCTAACGGTACTGAGTATGGATTAGGTGCAGGGGTATGGACACGTGATAACAATCTGATTTCACATATGACGAAAAATATCCAAGCTGGACGAATTTGGGTCAACTGCTACCACGCGTATCCAGCTCACGCTGCATTTGGTGGTTACAAAAAATC
>NZ_JBFRVX010000606.1:0-4669 GCF_041475345.1 Vibrio sp. 10N.222.48.A3
GCAAGAGTGGGTGCTGAAAAACCAAGGTGAGGGCGGTGGCCATTGTGTATTTGGTGACGACATCAGCGAACAACTGAGCCAGCTTAAACCAGAAGAGTACGATGCGTGGGCATTGATGCAGCGCTTGTATCCACACCAACGCGACGTACCAACCATTGCAGTGCGTGACACTCAACAAACGCTAGTGACAGATTTAGTCAGCGAAGTCGGCCTATTTACCGCTTACTACCAAGGTAAGCCAGTGACCGAACTGGAAGGTTACGCGGGTTACTTAATCCGCAGCAAACCCGCCAGCGAAAACGAAGGTGGAATCCACAGCGGCAAAGGCATTCTAGATTCGTTGGTGTTGATTGATTAGTTACAAATGGTTAATCCACAACTGATCGAGTTCGCACCAACCGAAACCATTCACTTGCGCGCCGTGTATCTTTTCAGAAACCTCTAAGTTGAACGCCTCTTGCTTAAGCTCAACCACATTCCCAGTTGCATTCAACCAATGCTTGAATGCCAACAGTGCATTCATCGCTAATTCAAAGTTTGGCTGGTTTCTTATTTCGGCTAAGCCTTGTTGGATTTTCTCTAGCATTTCAGCAGGCAGCGCCAAGTCCTCAAACGGGAAGCGAGTGAAAAAGCTTAACCACGAAGTGAAGGGGTCGTTCTCATCAATAATGCTGCACAACACGACGTCTTTGGTTGTTAGGTAGCTAGTTAGGTAGTTTCCATATTCCACGCTGGTTTTGTGGTCGCCAGACACAGACAACAGCTCGAAAAGGGCTTGGCATTCAGAGGTGTCTTCAACGGTGAATTCACGCTCTGTTTTCGACAACGCTGGGTTTTGAATCTTAAAGAAGGTTGAGCCGAATTCCGGTTTGGAATAATGGTCGCCACCACGCACGTTGGTGGTCTTTTCGGGCAGTTTCACGCACACCTGATTTTGAGCGCAGGCTTTGCTCTGTGCCCATTCTGGATAGACCCACAACTCGACTCGATTGAGAATCGGCGTGCTGTGTGAATACGCGCTATTACGGCTTAATCTCAACATCTTGCTTGAGAAGATGTCTAATGAGAACGCGCCAGATCCAATCAGCCTATCAGTCGGTGATGAGGGATCAAATACGGAGGCTTCAACTCTGGAAAGTAAGCGCGGTAAATGCCAATCAGGTTGATTCAATTTCACGACAACCACATTACCTGCCGAGGCAGAGACCTCATCAATATGCTGATAACAGCGACGCCATATTTTGCTTTGGCAGAGTGAATTAAGGTTGCGCGCTATGTCTTGAGGTTCGAGTGTTCGACCTTTATGAAAGTGAACGCCATTACGTATTTGAAAGTGCCACCGTGTCGCATCTTCATTAGGCTGCCAATGATAAGCCAGATCGCCGCTGAGTTTACCGTGCTTAACAGAGGTTAGGCGTTGGCAAACTTGCATCACTAGGAAGCGTTCGGTGCGTCTAAGTACTCGTTGAGGGTGAAGAGCCTCGAGCTCTCGGTGAAACGGGATATACGCGATATTCTGCGCCGACGAATTGGTATTGCTTAGAAAGGCTTGCAACTCAGCGCCAGCATTGCGGCCATTGAAGCTTAAGGTGCTAAACACCTGTTCTATATTACCCGCATCGGCTTGGGTTTGTGCGTATTGGTAACACGCCTCAATGGGCTCAACCAGACACGTCAGCTGTGCTTTCTTACTTCGGCCTGAACTGGCTTGCCACTCAATCCAGCCTTGCGCTGTCATCGCTTTGAGTAAGGTTTGAACGTGACGTTCACTCACGTGCAGCAGTGTGGCCAGTTGGTTAACCTGACAATGTGATACTCCAGGCCCAAAAGCCTGAAATATCTTTTCATACAGTTCAAGCTTGCGCTTAAGGTTGCCCAATTTGCTTTTCCTAACGACGAGGTTGAGTTAAATGTGGATAGCCAGAGTCAATGAGTGCGTTTTCCATCGTATCGAGAACTCGAGAGGTTATCTCTGATCTTAGGATATTCGATTCAGTTTTGCCTTGAAGCACCAAATCTGAAAAATGGTCGATTTCAAACTCGAATCCATTCCCTGTCACTGGGTAGTTGATGGTCGATTTTTTCCCTTGATGTTCAATCTCAATAAAGGCCGGATTCCACCATTTTTCGTGAATGGTGATCTTAGTATCAGGCCCACTCAAGTGCGCTGATCGGGGAAGGTTTTGCACTGTTGATGCCGATATCTTACCGTTCATATCACCAGAGAAGGTAAAGTACGCATCGGTATCAACATTTGCCCCCTCATAAAGACACGACATCTTTACCTGAGGTTTTGAAGGGTTCACACCCAGTGTTCGGCATAGATCGTAGAAGAACCAAAGCCCATAGACCCCAACATCGAGCGTTGATCCGCCTGACAAATCCGGATTGAAGATAAACAAATCGGGCTCATAGTCGTGATGGTTGCCAAAGCTGGCTTCGATTGAATCTATTTGAATGTGGTTATCGACCAAGAATGATTGGAGCTCACGATACGCGGGAAACACCACGGTTTTCATCGCTTCTAACAGCATCACGCCATTTTGCTTGGCGAGGGCTTTCATCTCAAGCCAGTCAGCAAGGTTGGTAAAAGCCGGCTTCTCGACCAATACGTGCTTATTGTTCTTTAGAAACAGTTCTGCGAGTGGCTGGTGGTATGGGTGAACGGTGGCGATGTAAACCGCTTCTACTGCTGGGTCATTCGCCATCTCTTCATAAGAACCATAAGCCTTGTCGCAACCAAACTTGTTGGCGAACGTGGCTGCGCGTGTATGGTCTCTCGCGGCAACCGCATAAAGCTCACCATGCAAACAGTGCTCTGTGACTGCCGCTGCGAATCGATTCGCGATATTACCTAGCCCTGCGATGCCCCATTTAATTTTGCGTTGCGTGTCGCTCATCAGTTACTCCAAATCGTTGTTTTGTCTCAGTGTACTCAGAGACGCCACATACAAATAGAGAACAGATTTCTCAACCTGTTCTCTATTTATTTTATTCTAGTTGAAGCTCAGGATTAGCTCTGTAGGGAGCGTTTCCAATCGGCTAGGGCTTGAATGTGTTTTGGTCCGATGCCACAACAGCCACCGACGATATTCGCACCCAATGCGTGCCAGCGTTTGGCGTAAGCTAGGTAACCTTGGCCATCCAGCTCACGCATCTCTTGAAGCATGTCATTGGCCTCATGTTCGCTGCTGATCGGCGCGAAGTTGTTCGCATAGACACCGATTTCCAGATCACAGCCTAGTTCTTCGATCACTTTTTTAGTATCGATGATGGCTTGATCCATCACTTCAGGCACTGAGCAATTAAACATAACGCCTGTAGCGTTGGATTGGCAGGCCAGTTTGATGGCGTCTGTTACGCTCTCGCCAGAACGAATGCTGGCAGAATCGCCCTTGGTGTCTTCCAAACTAAAGGCGTAATAACACGGTTTGTTTGATTGCTTGAGTACTGCATGAATGGATTCGAATTCTTGCAGGCTACAAATCGTTTCCGCGATCCAAAGGTCGATGTTTGGGTCTTGCGCATCGTAAAGGGTTTGAATGATAGGGGCTGCTTCTTCGACCTTAAACAAGTCTGGTCGGTAGCTGCCAAATGGCGGTGGAATCGCGCCTGCTACTTTCACTGTGTGAGGGGCATTGTCAGCAACGGCTTTAGCCAGTTCGCCAGATAGCTCTGCGAGTTCAAAACCTTGTTGTTTGAACAGCTCTTCACCCAAATGAAAAGGTACACAGGCGTAGCTATTGGTGATCAGGATTTCAGCACCAGCATCGACAAAGTTTTGATGCGCTTGGCTAACAAAATCGGGTGCCTCAATCAGCGCTTGAGCACTCCAAAGTGGTTGAGAAAATGGCGCGCCAATTTCTTTGAGTTCTCGGCCCATGCCGCCATCAAGTATGGTTAGTGTTTTCATATTCAATACTATCTAAACAATTGCTGAAGTTCTGCCGTCACCATATCAGACAACTTTGCTAGACAGAAGCCATCAAGCCAAGGTTCAACTATCGATGAGGGAGTTTCGCTATAGGCCGTCTAGTGGGCTAGTCGTGCCACTAAAGTGTTGCCCAATAACGTGAGTGTATATTTGAGTTGTCTTGACATCACTGTGCCCCAGTAGCTCTTGAACCGTTCTGATATCGGAGCCTGACTTTAGAAGTTGCTTAATAAATTGATTGTATCAATAGGCTAGAGCATTGAGAGCTACCTTTTGAGTATTGATGGCGACTTTTTGTTGATTAGCTAAATGAGAAAGAAAGGAGACAACTTCAGCGGCATGCATCTGTTCAGGGTGTTTAAGCTTATGAAAATGAATGAAGTATTTTATCCAGTAACAGTAGGCTTTGATTGTCTTGCGACTATAGCCTCGCATCGTCATATGTTCGCAAATTGCCTGCATGAATTGACTCGCCATATATTCCCCTCACAAAATCTGTACATACAGACAGTTTATTGCTTGTAGAATAATTAATGACTTAAAAAAGAGTGGTTTTTAACTCTGATTGAGCACGAATTTAACGAGAGGTTTATTTTAAATTATTGATTACAATGCAGATTTGTCGGTGGTTAAGAATGAGGCCGAGCGTTACATAGTCGGCAATATGTGCTTGCACGTTTTCACACTTAATGTTTAGACCCACTTTTATATTAAATGCATAGCATTCAGTTGGTT
>NZ_JBFRVX010000607.1:0-2397 GCF_041475345.1 Vibrio sp. 10N.222.48.A3
TGGAGCGATACATCGGGTTCGAACCGATGACCTCAACCTTGGCAAGGTTGCGCTCTACCAACTGAGCTAGTATCGCAAACTGAAAACGTCTTTCGCCGTTCAGGGCTGCGAATTATAAGAGCATTTTTTTGTGATGCAAGTCCTTAATGCAAAAATCAGCAAGTTTTTACTCAACTGCTGTAAAAGCACACATATTTGCAAAAAAAATAGCTCTTATGTCCCTGAAAAGTTAGATAAACGTGAACATTTGATCTGATTAGATGTTAATAATCGTTTTTCGATAGTACTGCAGCTCAGCAATAGACTCTCGAATATCGTCTAATGCAAGGTGGCTTCCCGACTTAGAAAAACCATCTAACACTTCAGGCTTCCAACGGCGAGTCAGCTCTTTTAGGGTGCTAACATCAACATAACGGTAGTGGAAGTACTCTTCCAGCTCTGGCATATGCTTGTATAAGAATCGGCGATCTTGACCAATGCTGTTGCCACAAATTGGTGACTTACCTTTTGGTACCCATTTTTCCAGAAACTCAATCGTTTGTTGAATGGCATCTTGCTCTGAAACTGTACTGTCTTGAATTCGTTTCACTAGGCCACTACCGGTGTGAGTCGTTGTGCACCACTCGTCCATCTTGTCCAATTCACTCTGAGGTTGGTGAATAGCCAAAACAGGTCCTTCAGCCAGGATATTAAGCTCACTATCAGTAACGATAGTAGCAATTTCAATGATTTTATGAGTTTCAGGATCAAGTCCTGTCATCTCGAGATCAACCCAAATAAGGTTCTGATCGCTAAAGGACATAAGGCGTCGCCTATTTGTTTATGTATAAAAGAGGTACTATACCCAAATAACTATACTCAAACTAGCTTTAGAGCCATCGAAATCATATGGCAGTAGCAACATCCTGTTTGAGTTCCCAATCATCAAGTTAGATGTGTTAAGTGAAAAATTGTGGCTAAAAAAAAGAAGTTAACCAAAGGTCAGGTACGTCGCGTACGTAGCAACCAGAACAAGCGACTCAAGAAAGAAGATTCTATCCAATGGGACGAGAACATGCTTGGCGGAACAAAAAGCGGACTCGTGATTACGCGCTTTGGTCAACATGCCGATATCGAAGATCTTGAAACCAACGAAGTTCACCGTTGTAACTTACGCCGTAGTATTGAGACTTTAGTTTCTGGTGACCGAGTAACTTGGCGTGCAGGCTTAGAATCCATGGCTGGCATCTCAGGTGTTGTCGAAGCCGTTGAGCCAAGAACGTCAATGCTAACTCGCCCTGACTACTATGACGGCCTCAAACCGGTTGCCGCAAACGTAGACCAAATGGTTATCGTTTCAGCTGTACTACCAGAGCTATCACTTAATATCATCGACCGCTACTTGATCGCCTCTGAAACGGTGAATATCGCCCCTTTAGTTGTACTCAATAAAGTTGACTTGCTGACAGAACAACAAATTAGCGAATACCGCGAAACACTGAAGATATACGAGAAAATCGGCTATAAAGTCATGTTCGTGAGTAAAGAGTCGGGTTACGGCATCAAAGAGTTGGAAGCTGAACTGAAAGATCGTATCAACATTTTCGTTGGTCAATCTGGTGTAGGTAAATCCAGCGTAGTGAATGCACTGATGCCAACATTGGACATTGAAGAAGGCGCAGTTTCTGAAAACTCAGGACTGGGTCAACACACCACCACAGCAGCGCGTTTGTATCACTTCCCTTCTGGTGGTGATCTTATCGATTCCCCAGGGGTACGTGAATTCGGCTTATGGCATTTAGAACCCGATGAAGTCACAGATGCTTTCATTGAATTCAAGCCATACCTAGGTGGCTGTAAGTTCCGCGACTGTAAACACAATGACGACCCAGGATGTCTTCTACGTGAAGCCGTTGAAGACGGAAAAATTAGCCGCTTACGTTTTGCTAGCTACCATCGCATTATTGAAACAATGGCTGACAACAAAGATAACCGTCAGTACTCACGAAGCAAGAAAGCCGATCTCTAATCGCGTTTTTGTGAACAAATGTGTGCATTTACTGACAATTGGCGCGAACTTAAGTAACATCTCGCGCCCTAAACCGTCATCGACAGATTTAATTGAAAAACAATTAGCATTGGAAAATTAATACAATGGATAAGATTAAAGTTGGATTGCAGTACTGGATCCCACAACATGGCCTGACTCGTTTAGTTGGTAAACTGGCGTCTGCTAAAGCGGGTGGTTTAACGACAGCGATCATTAACTGGTTCATCAAGCAAAACAAAGTGAACATGGATGAAGCTCTGCATAGCGATCCAAAACACTTTAAGACATTCAATGAATTCTTCGTACGTGAATTGAAAGAAGGCATGCGCCCTATCGCAGAAGGTGACTCTGTTATCTGTCTCTTATAC
>NZ_JBFRVX010000608.1:0-233 GCF_041475345.1 Vibrio sp. 10N.222.48.A3
AAATTGTTAAAGAGCTTTGCTTTCAGTGCCTTAGCACTTAAGCAGGACGCGTATAATACGCTTTCCACTTTGAAAGTCAACATAAAATACTAAGAAAACTTAGAACCCTATGGTGACTTGTCTATTAAATAGACAAAGTCGAACTTTTGTCTTCACTTTTAAAAAAGTGAAAATAAATTTGGAGCCTGGCGATGTCCTACTCTCACATGGGGAAGCCCCACACTACCATCGGC
>NZ_JBFRVX010000609.1:0-434 GCF_041475345.1 Vibrio sp. 10N.222.48.A3
AAATTATTGTCATTTCCTCTGCTATTAATCGAATTTATAAGAATCATTTTTAATTTATAACCATACTAGCTATAGCCATGAATAAAATTATCTCCCTTTATATATTAATTATACTCTTCTTGGCAGGTTGTAATTTAGAATTGTCAGAAGAGGTTGATGTAAAACCAGCAATAACATTAGAACGGATCGATATTAGCGTCTCCTCATCAGGAATTCGGGGAACAAGTAAATTAACGATGAGGAAGGGGAACAAAAAAGCTTTCGTCGCAGTAGGTTATTATTCTGATCACTCTTCAAAGGTGCTAACTGATTTAAGCATTTGGCGCTCTAATAACAAGAACATTGGATATTTTGTAGAACCGGGACAATTAATTGGCAAAGCGTTAGGATTTATAAAGATCACAGCCACTAAAGATGGAGTCACCAGTAACACA
>NZ_JBFRVX010000609.1:1087-9436 GCF_041475345.1 Vibrio sp. 10N.222.48.A3
GGAGTCACCAGTAACACAGTGGACGTGGAGGTGACCAATGCCATCGTCACCTCGCTCACCGTCACGCCTTCACAGGTCTTAGTCGCGAAAGGTCAAACACAACAGTTACTTGCAACAGCGACCTACAGTGATGGGACCTCATCAGATGTCAGCCGTTCGGTCACGTGGACACCGGATGAACCACAGACAGCAACGGTCACGCCTACTGGTTTATTGTCTGGGGACACAGTCGCCACCACGACGGTTGAGGCTTTCCTAGACGGAGTCACCAGTAACACAGTGGACGTGGAGGTCTATGCATGTAGGAGTACGGGAGCTTCATGTCTTGACATCTTCGATACTGGTAGTGGGAAATTGTTTACAAATTCACCATCCAAAACGTTCCTAGATAGTAGAGGAGGCAGTACAAATAAAGGTTTTACACAAGAAATAGGAACTTCAGGTCCTACTGGGGATTTCTATATTTTCGATTGGAATAACGCAGATTCATTGTGTGACACATATAATTCCAAGAGTATTGCAGGACGAACCAACTGGCGTTTAGCTACTGTGAATGAGTTAAGGGGACTATTCAACACAAATGGAAATATGTTTACTGCTCGTGGCTGGGCAGTCAGGATAAATTACTGGACATCAACGTCTCGTGGTCCGGGCTATGCCAATATATCTCTCAGAAATGGTCACTCTGGGCTCACTATGCCGAGCGACGACTATCTTTACGCATCGTGTGTCTCTGTTCCTTAGCGGCAAACGTCTGAGTCTTAGATTTCTCTCTCAAAACCACCTACCTCGGTAGGTGGTTATATTAGTGATTTTAATAAAGTGCTTGGCAGGTACTTTAATACATTAGTTAGTTATCAAGATAAAACCTAGGCAGATAGATATTGAGATGAACTGGTAGTCTTCTTCGATGAAATAACCTACCAGAAGTGCCGAAGTATATTGATGATGTCAGCTAACTTAAATATCTTGGTTATACCTATTATTGGTATTGTTTCTGGATATTACCTTCTAAAAGAGGGTGTTTTAGGTTTTGACTTATTAGGTATAAGTTTTTTGTTGTCGGCAATTGCCATCTGTAGTGGATAAGGGCATTTGGCCAACAACATGCAGGGTGGTCGTATGGTTGTAATACTAGAAGTAATCCGCAAAGTCAGGATGTTCTATGGTTCGTAACTCAGAAGTGTCCAGCTTCGTGCTGACAGGGTAGATCACATTTTACCCGTGGCAGCTAGATTAGTAAAAACACTGACACGGTTTTGGTCCAAAGCTTGCCATCTTGATTTTGGGTCGAAAAATCCCGTAAGAAATTTCACTCTACATATAGTGTTAAGCGAGATCTAACTCTGAGATAATTTCTTGCAGAATGAGCTTGGATTCACTATCTAATCCTGTCAAAGGGGTTGGTAAACATGGGGATTCAGCATAGCCTAATATTTCTGCCGCACTGACCATCACCCTCATGGCACCGAGATTATCTGAGAACAATTGCCACAGTCTGTCATATCTTAGAGAGAGTTCTTTCGCTTGCGCAGGGGAAGAAATTTTGGCTTGCTTAAATAAGTATAGAGCGGTGAGTGGGAACAAACCTGCTAGGACGGAATACCAAACGTCACATCCTGCTTGAATGCCATTTGAAGCGAATACGTCACCACTAACTCCAATCGTTACATTGCCTGGCAGTAGTTTTCTGAGAGCTTGAACTCGGCATCCACCCTGATCTTCAAATTGCGCACCAGGGAACTTTATTGACTGCACCATTTTTAGCTTTGCAATCTCAGCATGGAGTTCGTGACTAAAGGTAAAATGGGTAGCAGCTGGGTTGTCGTATACACAGATAGGTACCGAAACGCTCTCCGATACACGTCGATAGAGTTCATAGACTTCTTCATCGAATAACCGATGATAAGAAATAGGCGCGAGTAAAAGACCTTTTACGCCGAGCTGCTCTGCTTGCTCAGCATTAGCAAGCACATCCCTTAATCGTAGCGACCCGATGCCAGCCAAGACAGGAATTTCTCCTGCCATTTCAACTGCTGTAGCAATCGCGTTATGTTTCTCTGATGCGTTTAAATACGGATATAAACCTGTTGACCCTAAGGCACATATAGAATCAACCCTTGCGTTAATTAAACGGCCAAGAATCTGACTATAAGCGGTCACGTCGATTCGTTCATCCGACATCGGGGTGATCGGGAAAGCACTGATTCCTTTAAATATCATAGATAAATTCCTTTCATTATGTGTGTTTACCGAGTGTTATGCGACCATAATGAGCCTATCGCAAATACATTAAACAGGATGGTAAAGATAGACAATGATCTGCACAGCCAAGACTGGACACCAAATTAAGTGACTTTCCATACCTGTAGTTATTCATGACTTTCTAATTTAGCAAAGGTACTGATTTATTTTTGTCCAGAAACTTCATAGGCTAAATTTTTATCCGTCACTTTTTATCTCGAAAGCCGTCAACAAAAGTAAGCTATTCCCAACGGATGAAGTGGCAGGGAAGACGATCTTCTTAGCGATCCAGGATGTCTCCGTACAATGGACGATGCCCATATAAGCAAATGGCGACAAGTTCTGAACCGCTTTATAATTATGTTCGAAGACCGATTAACTGCTTATAGGTAACCAGGGCAGTTACAAAGAATCCTTTATATATACAGGCTTTGGGGCTTTATCAATAATCGACTGCACAAATATATCAACGCATTCAGGCGTAAGTGGTAGGCTTAGTGATGGTTCGGTTATCTCAAGTTCCAGCAGCAGCGGCCGACCATTTTTACCTTCAATGAAGTCTAATCTCGCGTACAGAAGTGGTTGAGAAAGACCAAGATTGCTTTGTACTAACCTCAATATACGCTTCGCCAACGCCTTCTCTTCACTATTCGCTTCTTTTAGCTTGCGAAATTCCATGTCCGGCGTTTTAGTCTCACCACGTTGTGCGAGCAAAGGTTCCTTCTTAATCGCATGTGAGTACGTATGATCAAAGTAAATCATGTTCGTTTCACCATGCTCTTCAATCGTATGTAGGTATGGTTGAATAATGACGCCCTTACCTAGTCCTAATAGGTAACGCACATGCTGAGTTATTTTGTCTAAATCTTCGATGGACAGACGAATGACACCGAATGAATAGGCACCAACTGTTGGTTTAATCACGACTTCGTGAACTTTCCAGTAGTTATCTTGAAGATTAGCAACGGCTGCTTGAATCTCAGTTTCTGAGTAGATGATTTCTGTCGGGACAATTGGGACACCCTGCTTCTCGAGTTGTTTCAAATAACTCTTGTCTGAGTTCCATCTGATCACCGATAGAGGATTGAGCAGTACTGAACAATTTTCAACTTGTTGGCAAAATTCAATGAATGGCTCAATTTTCTCCATATAGGTCCACGGTGAGCGCAGGACAACCACATCATACATAGCCCAATCGTGGTTGGGGCTATCCCAAAATATCACATCAACTTCCACGTCAGTACGCTTAAAAGCGTCCAGAATATAAGGCATATCATAGTCGACAGCTAGGCTATCACTATCTGAGACTAAAGCGACTTTCTTTGTTGCGAGCATTTAACTATTCCTTTTACTACCAGGGAAGAAGGGATTCCATGTGAATAAACTGACCACTCACTAAGCTGTCAGCATCAAGTGCCACTTTTATCGCTGTGAGGGCTCCTTCTTTTGGGGTTAACATCCCATCGCCATCGTTTAAGTCGGTCTTTGTATAGCCGGGATGGATGCTATTTACCGTTATCGAGGTATCTCGAAGCTCATAGGCGAGGTGAGCAGTCCAAGAATTGAGGGCACTTTTTGAGGCACTGTACGCTGGTAGAGATTTAAATTCATCCGTGTATGCGTATGATTTGGTGTCACTATGTAACGTCACCGATCCCAATAAGCTCGATACATTGAGGATTTTTCCTTTCATTGAGCGCTTGAGTAAAGGTAAAAAGCTGCGGGTTACGTTTACCGTACCAAACAAATTTGTATTGAACGTTTCAAACCATTTTATGAGTGGTTGTTCAGACGGCGGTGTGCCATATTCTTCAACCCTTATTGCTGCGTTGTTTATAAGTATATCGACCTTACCAAACAAGGTTTCAACGATATGGACGGCTTCTTTGATAGATTTGTCGTCGGTAATGTCCATACATAAGCAATAGACTTCGATACCTTGGAGGTTCAGGTTAGCAGCAGCCTCTTTAATTGCTGCTGCTTTTCTACCAGCAAGCAGTACCTTATGACCTTGCTTGCCAAGTTCTGCTGCAATTTCAAAACCGATCCCTCTGTTTGCTCCTGTAATGAGCGAAATCTGTGAGTCTGACATTCAGCCTTCCTAGCTCTTAACTTTCATAAAGTGAGTTTGTTTCTTCCCTTCTATCAACTTTCCGACGACAATAATGAAACAAAGAGCCAGTAGAAGTGTTAGAAAACTGAGTATCGCCATCCAGTTACCGAAGCGCTGCGCTATGAATCCGGACGTAATTACAGGTATCGAAAATCCGACATAAGAATAGATGTACATGCCAGCCGTAGAGCTTGCCTTGTCGATGTTATGGTTACTCGTAAACTTAAGTAGCCCCGCCATATATGTGAAACCATAACTTGAAAGGCTAGTGCAACTGGCTCCGAAAAGAATGATCGTGATAGATTCATGATAGTAGCCAAGTGCTATGAGGCTAAACCCAAATACCGTAAAGAAACATCCCAATATTAGGCTTGAGTTTGGGTGCAAGCGTTTAGCAATGTGTTGAGTCAAAAAACCAGTGCAAATAGATAGGAAAACCATTAAGCCAGTCCAATCGCTTAAACCCATCTCATTGAGAAGTATTGGTACGATTGCGATGACCATACCCGTTGTAGCCCAAGCTAACATCATGCCTAAACCATACGACCACGTGTTGGTGGGGAAGCAAGGCAATGTAATGAGTTTGAGATTTGGTTTTATGGTTTGGTTGCTCGGCAATCGAACCAGCAACAACAACAACAAAGAAACGAGTAGAAATAGACTGAGGTAACTGTATGGCAGCACTGTCATGCCAGCTACGTTTAGGCTCACACTTGTCGCAAGTGCACCACTACCAAACCCCAACGACGTAGACGCGGCCACTAGCAACGTACCAAATTTTTGTTCTCGTTCATCAATAAGGTCGTATATATACGCTGAGACTGAGGTTGTGGTTAAGGCGGTAGCAACACCCAATAGCAGTCTTGCGACAAATAACGAGGTCCAATTTGGCTGAATGACGAGCAATGCCGTTGCCCCCGCACTTAACAATAGTGCAAGGAATATGGGTTGCTTCCTACCTACTTTATTTGAAATACCCCCTAGCATTAATAGAGTAGGCAATAGACCCAATACATAGGCAGCAAAGGCGATGGCGACCGCCGCGGGGCCCATGTTACTGTTTTCGGCATAAACACTGTAAAGAGGTGCTTGAAGGTTTACAGAGTAGGCCACACAGAACATGACCAACGCCAACACACTTAATGAAATTCGTTTTTCCATACGAGTATTCCTTTCGTTGATAATTATCGTTGATAGCGTTTACATGTCACGTGTACTATTAACATAAATCCAGTATTTAGAGGGTGAACTATGCATTACATTCAGCTGTTATAGACTCTTCGCTCCAAGTTGTAATAAAAGGGTCCGTTTCTTCATTACCAAGTTGATCAAACAACTCAGTAGACAAATATCTTTCTCCTGTATCTGGTGCCATTGCCAATATCACGCTTCCTTTAGATGCAGATTTAGCCACTTCTAAAGCTGTAGCTACCGTTGCCCCGGCAGAGATACCAACAAGAATGCCTTCGTGACGAGCTAAGTCACGTGCCGTCGTGATCCCCAAATTTCCATCAACAGTGACAAGGTTATCCACCACACTCTTATCCAGCACACTTGGTATGAAATCTGGGGTCCAACCTTGGATGGGGTGAACTTTCCATTGGTCCTTTGCGAGGATCTGAGCACCTTTAGGTTCTGGGACGACAATTTCAACCTCCGGTCGTGCCACCTTCAGCATCTGTCCAATACCCGTAAGAGTTCCGCTTGTACCAAAGCCTGTGACAAAGTAATCCAAACGCTTACCAGAAAAATCACTGAGTATCTCACTTGCTGTCGTTTCACGATGATAAGCAGGGTTAGCTGGATTATCGAACTGGCGGGGTCTGAACCATCCATTCTGAGCTGCAAGCTGGTCGGCAATTCGATTACCGCCGCTACTACCTTGTTCACTTGGGAACAAGATGACTTCACCACCGTAAGCGCGAATTAGCTTCCTGCGTTCTAGCGAATATCCATCCCCCATTACGGCGATAAATTTGTATCCTCTGGCTGCGGCAACCATGGCCAAGGCAATTCCAACATTACCTGAAGTGCATTCAATAATTGTGTCGTCTTTCTTGAGCAAACCTTTTGTTTCAGCGTCTAACACGATTGAGAGTGCAAGCCTATCTTTGACTGAACCAGCTGGGTTGAAAGACTCCACTTTGACATAAACCTCGACTCCCTTTGGAGCAAGATTGTTTAGTTTGACAATTGGAGTGCATCCAACAGTTTCTGTTATTGAGTTATATAAAGGCATCTACGTTCTCTCGTTAGTTTTTATTTGAAGGGACACAGTCTTGGTCGTTTCACACTAGCTTCTTGCAACTGATACTGACGCCATTCGAGGTTTTCTTCTTCTCCATAAAACCCCAACTCAGTTGGCATCACTCCGTTGTTGTATTTTTTGACACGATTTCGAATACGCTCTCGAGCCTGCCTGCCACCTTTCGTTTCACCATTAGCGACCATGTCAAAGACCTCCCTTGCGTTAATCACAAAATTAAGGCGTGAGCCGAGATTCCGATTTCTAAGCACTTGATGCTTGTCTGAGCTCATGTTGATAAACAGTTCGACACCATTAAAGCAGTATGTCCATTTAGATGCCTCGGGGTCGATAGGTATATGCCTAGGCCATTGAGCGACATCGTGCTCATGCGTCCAATTTAAGACTTCCCAACCAAGCTTGTGCGGTGCCATTGAAAGTGAAAGGTCCGGAGAAAAAAACACCACTAATGGCGAGAACATACGCTTATTAACTGGAGTGGAATTCAACATGTCCGTATAAGCAATCAGTCCATGCAAAAACGGGTAGTAAGTGTTGTGTTCATCCGACTCACAAAACAGCACTTGGATAGTCTTAGAGTTCCACGCTCTGCGGCTAAACAGGCAAGGGAACTCAGGGGGCGCTGACTCTCTTACTGAATTCTTCCCACGCTTCCTTCTTCCAGTTTGAAAACTGATTCAGTTCTTGCAACAGTTCTGCATGTGTATACAAGGTTTTATGTTGCTCATTAGGCGCAAGAGCCGCAGGGTTAGTTTTGATGATTTCCATGACTTAAACTCTTATTTTTTTTGAATAGCGCATCCACGGCTTGAATGATGAGATCTAGTCCTTCTGTATTGGCTACTGACGAGTGGCTATCTGCACAGAACTCAGCAAGTTCTAAGCCCATAATTTGGTTGTTAGGAAGTGACTCGAATAGATCCAATAATTGGGCGACTTTCAAGCCTCCCTCGACTTTGAAGTCAGCGGAAATCTGCCCCGGGTCCATAACGTCCCAATCCACATGAACCCAGACTTTGGAATCACCAATGAATTTGATGACTGACTCTGGCGTCAGAGTTGAAGGGGGAAAGTGCATGAGACCTGCATTATTAACGTTGTTAAGTTCTTTTTCATCGATGTCATGTACGCCAATTAAAGCAACATTATTAGGTTTAACTCCCGCGCCAAAACCGCTATCCCACAGGCCGCATGTAGCAGCCAATACCATCCCGCCGAGATAACCGGTTTCTGTCGTTTCAGGGGTATTAAAGTCACTGTGTGCATCGATCCATAGGACCTTTATGTCAGGAAAAGTCGATGCAACAACGGGCAGTGTCGCTAAGCTCGCTGAGCAGGTATTTGATGCAAATAGGACAGGGCTATCGCCAGTGGCTAGTAAATGGGAGATTTTTGTCTGCAACAGAGCGAGGGTCTTTCGAGATTCCTGGAGTGCAACACTCCAATCATCCGATTTCGTAGGCGATCGTTGCCCTACGTAGTTAGGTGTAATGTCATAATATAGAGCAAGTTTATTTGCTGTGAGCTTTGCGCCCTCGAGCATACGATCTGCTCTGTCCGCGACACGTCCTTGAGAGCAGAGTATTTGAAAAGGCATTTAGAAAGACGTCAATATATTAAAAATGAAGTCTTTTTATAGCTCAGCTAGATAAATATAAAAAAATAATAATGATTATTTATTATCAAAATAACTTTCAATATTAATTGAATTAATAAAACCCCATAT
>NZ_JBFRVX010000610.1:0-8345 GCF_041475345.1 Vibrio sp. 10N.222.48.A3
GTAGTCTATTGGCTTTCATCTTTCTTACGGAAACCATCTAAGATGATCATCGCGGCGCCGATACAGATTCCCATATCCGCTAGGTTAAATGCAGGCCAGTGGTAAGTACCCCAATAGAAGTCTAAGTAATCGACGACAAAGCCATGTACAACACGGTCGAACACGTTACCAACAGCGCCACCAATGATGATCGCATAAGCAATGTTGTTCCACTTATCTGTTGCTGGTAGCTTGCTCATCCAGTACGTCAGCATCCCCGTTACCGCAAATGCGATACCAGTAAATAACCAGCGCTGCCAACCACTTTGATCACTCAAGAAGCTAAATGCTGCACCGTAGTTATGCACGTACAAAAAGTTAAAGAATGGCAACACCTCAATGCGGTTTGCCCAGCCATAACCCATGTTGTCCATAACAAAGAGTTTGATACCGATATCAGCAAGGAAGACTAGTAGGGCCAACCATAACCAACGCACACCAGATTGTTTTAACGAAACTTCACTCATTTCTATTCCTAGTATTTACGAAGTTGGTATTCACTGTTACTCAATTTAAGTGACCTTGATTACCAAACTTGGCTAAACACATTTCCTATAATTAAAAATAACCCCAGTTGGTACTGGGGCTATGATTTTTACAAAAAGTTCAGTATTTCTCTGAGTCGTTATGCGTACTTACGCACTTCGCCTTCACCGTCGATGTTCGACACACAACGACCACAAACTTTCTCGTGACCTTCAATTGTGCCTACATCTGGAGTGTGGTGCCAGCAACGGTCACACTTCTCAGCTTCAGTTGCTGCAACTTCAACGTACAGACCTTCAACGTCTGTCGCTTGAGCTGTATCAGACTTATCGCTAAGTGGTTTAACAACCGCAGCAGAAGTAATAAGTACGAAACGTAGCTCATCTTCTAGCTTGTTGATTTTTGCCGCTAGTGCATCGTCAGCGTATAGAGTAACTTCAGCCTGCAGAGCGCCACCGATTGTTTTCTCTTTACGAGCATCTTCAAGAAGCTTGTTCACTGCGCCACGAACTGACTGGATTTCAGTCCAGAATTCGTTGCTTAGCTCTTCGTCGTCAGCAAGACCAAATAGGCCTTCGAACCACTCGCCTGTGAATACAAACGTGTCGCGTTCGCCTGGCATCTCGTTCCAGATTTCATCTGCAGTGAACGACATGATAGGAGCCATCCAACGAACTAGAGCTTCTACGATGTAGTAAAGCGCCGTTTGGCAGCTACGTTGAGCATGGCTGCCCTGCTTCGCTGTGTACTGACGGTCTTTAATTACGTCTAGGTAGAAAGAACCCATTTCGATAGAACAGAACTGCATTAGACGTTGAGTTACACCGTGAGTATTGTACTCACCGTATGCTTTAACGATCTCTTCTTGTGCAGCTTGAGCACGGCCAACAGCCCAGCGATCAAGTGCTACCATTTCTTCAGCAGGAACTAGGTCAGTTTCAGGGTTGAAACCGTTCAAGTTCGCTAGGAAGAAACGAGCCGTGTTACGAATACGACGGTAAGCATCAGCAGAACGCTTAAGAATCTCGTCAGAAACCGCAACTTCGTTAGTGTAATCCGTAGAAGCAACCCATAGACGTAGAATATCTGCGCCTAGTTTGTTCGTTACATCTTTAGGAGCAACAACGTTACCGATAGATTTAGACATCTTACGGCCGTTACCATCAACCACGAAACCGTGCGTTAGCACTTGCTTGTATGGTGCTTCGTCTTTCATCGCGATAGATGAAATCAAAGAAGACTGGAACCAGCCACGGTGTTGGTCAGAACCTTCAAGGTAAAGATCAGCACTGTGCGTTCTTTCTTCATTCGGGAAGTTGTACTCTTCACGAGAATCCACAACAGAGAAGTGCGTTACACCTGAGTCGAACCATACGTCTAACGTATCAAGTACTTTCTCGTACTTGTCAGCGTCTTCAGCACCCATCAGTTCAGCAGCATCTACATCCCACCAAGCTTGAATGCCTTTTTCTTCCACAAGCTTCGCTACTTTTTCAATAAGAGTTGGGCTATCTGGATGAAGTTCTGATGTTTCTTTATGAACGAACAGAGCAATTGGCACACCCCAAGTACGTTGACGAGAGATACACCACTCAGGGCGACCTTCGATCATACCTTCGATACGGCTTTGACCCCATTCAGGCATCCATTCAACACTCTTTGTTGACTCTAGTGCTTTTGCACGTAGGCCAGCTTGATCCATAGAGATGAACCATTGTGGTGTTGCACGGAAGATGATTGGAGTTTTGTGTCTCCAACAGTGTGGGTAGCTGTGCTCGTAAGCGTGGTGATGCAGTAGTGCACCCTTCTCTTTTAGAACTTCTAAAACAGAGTCGTTCGCTTTGAATACGTGCTGACCAGCAAATAGCTCAGTATCTGGCAGGTAAACGCCGTTTGAACCAACTGGGTTAGCGATTTCTAGGTTGTACTTCTTACCAACCACGAAATCCTCTTGACCGTGACCAGGAGCGGTATGAACCACACCAGTACCAGAGTCAGTTGTAACGTGGTCACCAAGAACAGCAGGAACCGTAAAGTTGTAGAACGGGTGGTTGAATTGAGAAAGCTCAAGATCAGCACCAGTAGCAAAACCAAGGTTATGGAAGTGCTCGATACCCGCACGATCCATTACGTCTTTTGCTAGTTCAGAAGCAACAACGATACGTTGAGCTGGCTGTTCGCCATTCGCTTCAACTTGGATAAGTACGTATTCAAGATCATCACGTAGACATACTGCGCGGTTAGCCGGCAGAGTCCACGGTGTTGTCGTCCAGATAACAATAGAGATTTCGCCCTGACCCGCGTGACCTTCCGCTAGAGTAAATTTCTCTAGTAGAGCCGCTTCGTCAGCTGCAGAAAATTTCACATCGATAGATGGAGACACTTTATCTTTGTATTCAACTTCAGCTTCAGCCAGAGCAGAACCACAGTCAGTACACCAGTGAACAGGTTTGAAACCTTTTAGTAGGTGACCTTTGTCTGCGATTTTACCTAGAGAACGAATGATGTTCGCTTCAGTGCCAAAATCCATAGTGCGGTATGGTTTATCCCACTCGCCCATGATACCAAGACGTTTGAAGCTCTCTTTCTGACCTTCAACTTGGCCCGCAGCGTACTTACGACACTCTTCGCGGAATTCAGCCGCTGAAATCTTCTGACCAGGCTTACCTTTCTTCTTCTCAACCATCAACTCGATTGGAAGACCGTGACAGTCCCAACCAGGGATGTACGGTGCATCAAAACCAGAAAGGGTCTTAGATTTGATAATAATGTCTTTAAGAATCTTGTTCAGCGCGTGGCCAATGTGAATGTCGCCGTTCGCGTATGGAGGGCCATCATGCAGTACGAAAGATTTTTTACCTTTCTTTGCCTTACGGATCTCACCGTAAAGGTCTTCTTTGTACCAACGCTTCAGCATTTCTGGTTCACGATTTGCCAGATTGCCACGCATTGGGAACCCTGTTTCTGGTAAGTTCAGGGTATCTTTATAATCACTCATCGATTCTTAATTCCGTTATATTGGGCGAAGTTAGACATTATGTTAATCGGTGGAATTATCCGACTAATTCTTTAGCTGAAGCAGCCACACCCTTGCGGCTTCAGCATCCAATTCTATTTGATTCTTTAATGCGTCAAACGACTCAAACTTTATCTCGTCGCGCAGTTTGTGCAAAAGTCGCACTTCTAACTGTTTACCATATAAATTGGCTTTAAAGTCAAAAAAATGTACTTCTAATTGCTGCCTTACACCATTAACTGTTGGCCGTTGTCCAATATTAGCAACACCACCGACAGGAACACCGTCGATATCTAATGCTTCAACAACATACACTCCCGACACAGGAGAAACACAACGTTTTAATGGAATATTAGCGGTAGGGAAACCGATAGTTCTCCCTAGTTTACGACCATGAGAAACACGACCACTGATACTGTAGTCACGCCCAAGCATGGTAGCACTAGAAACCAAGTCATTGGCCGCTAACGCATTTCGTATCTCAGTGCTGCTTACTCGTAATTGGTTTAAGCAATAACTTTGGGTGCTCACCACCTCAAAACCATATTTTTCGCCCGCTTCTTTAAGCATAGCGAAATTACCCGTTCGGCCTTTGCCAAAGCAAAAATCGTCACCAACCACCAAGAATTTCACACCAAGCTTATCAACCAAAAGCTCCTTAATGAACGCTTTCGCAGACAAGCTTGCAAAATACTGATTGAAATTCACACACAATAAACGACTAATCTCTAGCTTGCTCAATTGCACGTACTTATCTCGTAAGCGAGTTAAACGCGCTGGCGCTCGACCTTTAGCAAACAACTCCATAGGTTGCGGTTCAAACGTCATGACAACAGAAGGGAGTCCCAGTGCTGTAGCTTGTTTAGAAACCTGACTCAGAACCTCTTGATGCCCTAAATGAACACCATCGAAGTTACCTATGGTTAATACACAGCCATGATGCTGTGCTTTAATATTGTGTATACCTCGGATCAGTTCCATTGTGATCAGCTAAAACCTGTTATTTGCATCATTTATTGTGTGAAACCGACGGATTATATACTAATCAGTATTAATCTGTCGCTGCTTTTAAATGTTTTACTCGGATACCTAAAACCAGTACCGACACAATATAAGCAAAGCCACCAAGTGCGATCAACCCTGTTAGCGTCAACGCTCTTTGGTTGAAGCTCCAATCAAGCCACAGCTGCATATTGTCTAGTTGCCATAAAATCACGCCAACCATCACAGTTCCAGATACTAATAATTTAAGGCTAAACAACAATGTAGTCTTGGTTAAACGATAAACACCCGCTATATGCAGACCACGATAAAGTAGAGTCATGTTCACGAACGCAGATAACGCCGTTGCGATTGCCAAACCAACATAACCATAGAAATAAGCGAAGATCGCGTTGAACACCATGTTAGTGACCATCGCAATGATGCCGTACTTCACAGGAGTTTTAGTATCTTGACGTGAGTAATAGCCCGGAGCCAACACTTTAATCAACATGAAGTTTAGCAAGCCTGAAGCGTATGCCACCAAAGACATGGAAGCCTGCTGTACATCGTGTGGTGAAAACTCGCCACGCATGAAGAGCACCATCAGCATCGGCTTCGCTAAAACAATAAGACCTAACATCGCAGGAATGCCTAGCAATAAAACCATGCGCACGCCCCAGTCCATTGTATGAGCAAACCCTTCCCCTTGAGCATCTACGTGTTTACGCGACAAAGCAGGAAGAATAACCGTCGCAATAGCAATACCAAACAAACCGAGTGGGAATTCCAATAATCGATCCGAATAATATAGCCAACTGATAGAGCCGGTTGCTAGAAAGCTGGCAATGAAGGTATCGAACAACAAGTTGATTTGGCTCACTGATACACCAAACAAGGCAGGGATCATTAGCGTGCGAATCTTAACCACACCGGGATCTCTCCACCCCCACTTCGGCTTAACCAACACACCCGCTTTAATCAAGAAAGGCATTTGGAAAAGGAACTGGACTAAACCACCAAGAAACACACCGATGGCCAAGCCAATTTCGGGTTGTTCTAAATTAGGAGAGATAAACCATGCTGAACCTATGATCATTACGTTCAGGAACACAGGGGTAAATGACGAAACCGCAAATTTGCCCATGGTATTGAGGATTGCACCAGATAAAGCAACAAAGGTGATAAACCATAAATAAGGAAAGGTAATCTTGAGCATAAAGCTCGCCAGCTCAAATTTTGGTGCTGCTGGGCCATCATTTAACCAATCGATAAACCAACCTGCGCCAAACATCGCAGTGATGACACCCGAGCCCAACACCCCGATAACGGTGACGATAGAAACTAGTACCCCGAGCGTGCCCGATACTTTGGCAATTAAATCTCGAGTCTTATCTTTATCACCAGCAGCGTGATATTCTGTTAATACAGGAACAAACGCTTGAGAAAAGGCACCTTCTGCGAAAAGTCGACGTAAGAAATTAGGGATTTTATTAGCGAAGAAAAATACGTCGGCACTCGCTCCTGCTCCCATCAAATTTGCTACTACTACATCACGTACTAGCCCCAATACGCGGGAAACAAAAGTCATTGCACTGACAATCAGGCCTGACTTTAATAGTCGTTTACTCACACAAACCTCTGACACTGGTTGATTACTTTCAAGCGAGGATAAATACTATCCTGTCCTAAGAAGCATATTTATTAGCATTGGTCTAAAAATGCTGTTAGAATCCCCGCCATCTTAACCGCGATGACCTTTCCATACCAAAGTTTGTTTGGCTACGATTGGTTTTTGCACAAATCATTTGACAATTAAGCGCCTATGAGGGATAGTCCTCGCCCTTAAATTGTCACCGAACTAAGTTTTTGGGAGTTAGACCTTGGCAAACAGTAAATCTGCTAAGAAGCGCGCTATCCAAGCTGAGAAACGTCGCCAGCACAATGCTAGCCGTCGTTCTATGATGCGCACTTACATGAAAAAAACTATTGCAGCTATTGAAGCTGGCAATAAAGAAGCTGCAACTGCTGCTCTTGTAGAAGTTACACCTCTTCTAGACCGTATGGCGACTAAAGGCCTTATTCATAAGAATAAAGCTGCACGTCATAAGTCTCGTTTCGCTGCTGCAATCAAAGCTCTTTAATAGAAATTTGATTACAACGCAAAACGAAAAAAACCGGCCTCGGCCGGTTTTTTTATATCTAAATTTTGAGTAACACAGAGATTTTTCTTGCTGAGCGTTACTTGGTTTACTTAAAGATATGCGGTTTGCTGATAGGCACTAACGTTCGACATGAAATACTGACACTTCCTTGTGTCGACCCTACCCCTGGTAAGAAATCACTTCCCCCACCAGCAATAAACTACTTGCAGTACATACCATGCAGTAGGTTAATCATCGCTTTTACTTCTTCACTGCTCAATGTGTAATACACTGTTTGAGCTTCTTTGCGAGTTTCGACCAAACCATCTCTTCTCAACCAAGCAAGATGTTGAGATAAAGCAGATTGACTCAATTCCAACTTGCCACACAACTCCCCAACCGACAGCTCAGTACCATGCAATAGGCACAGAATCTGTAAGCGACGCTCATTGGCCATGGCTTTGAGTAGAATCACAGCTTGTGCTGAATTCTTCTCCATCTCTTTTAAGTTCATAGTTTGGCTCCATACAACCTTTACGCCAAGTCCGGGTTATCTGTATTTCCGGCAGATTATGAAGTCATGATAATCGATATCAATTCATTAACAAACAAGCTCACTCGAACAATTTGCTAAAATCTGCGTCACATACATTTTTTACTGCTGGATGTTGGATCATCCTCTCAGCAAATATGACGTAGTACTCCTCTTTTAACTCCTCGATTCCCCCCAACAATTGCAATGACGTATCTTCCTCAACCTCTGACATATATAGCGTAGGCGCTAAGAAAATAGCGTCGTGGTGGTAACGAGCGAAAGCCTTCATCAATGCCGCGTCATCAAACTCACCCAAAATATCAGGCTTAAGTCCTTGTCTATCAAACCATTGCAGTACTTTACGCCCCATCGAAGTTCGACTTCCTGGGATTAACAGTTTCTTTTGTTCTAATACAGCAGGAAAGTTAACACCTTCCACATTACCTGAACTGAAAAAGCTCATACCACTCTCACCCAACTTTTTACTAAACAGGCCTGGGCTTTGGCTAGAATCCACCGGGCAGTCTGACAAAATCATATCGAGCTTATGCTGAGAAAGTTGTTCAAGTAGCATTTCATGAGTCGATTCAAAGCAGCGTAAATGAATGCTGTTATCGGGTGGGATTGTCGACATCAATATCTTGCTGACTAATCTTTTGGACAGTGCATCCGCGACGCCAACATCAAACAGAATATTGGAGTGCTGGCTATAATTCACGATATCCAGCATCTCGTAACTCAGGCCAAACATACGATCGGCATATTTAAAGACCAACTGCCCAAGCTCTGTCGGCTCAACACTGCGACCATTACGCTTAGTTAGCTTGCCGTCCATACGCTCTTCTAAGGCTTTTATCTGACCAGTTACCGTTTGTGGTGTTAGGAATAGGGCTTCTGCAGCTTTAGTAACAGAGCCTTGCTTGCAAACCATCCAGAAGTAATAAAGGTGGTTATAGTTGAGATGCGACATAAATGTGCCGTAAAAAAAGAGAAGATAACCTGTTATATCAAATATGCCCTCCCCACTCAACAAACTCGGAAAAACCACACCTAACTATCAATTACTACTTATTTTTACGAAGTGTCTAATTTCATAATGTAATATTTCAACGATTATTTTCAATTTTTCTCTAACTTTTAAGAT
>NZ_JBFRVX010000611.1:0-484 GCF_041475345.1 Vibrio sp. 10N.222.48.A3
TTAAATAAAGCGCTTACTACCTGTTATTATTTGGATTCACAACGCTAGTTTTATTATTAATAAACATAATTATTACAACATTTTGCGAGGGAGACTTCGTGTAATTAGGCGACTCTGTCTTTAGACTTAATTACGTATTAAAGCCCTTGTTTGCTAACATATGAGTAATGTGGATGTAACTTATAGTAGCTCCCTGGTGGTACCAGGTATGGTATTTACACTTATTGAGGTTCGCTGTAACGGCTTAATATTATGCTGGCTCTTTCTTCAGTAAGTATATGATCAACTGTTATGCTGGCTTGAAAATAAAGAAATCTAAAATGAGAATGGATTGGATATTTTCAATGTAGAGGAAAGTGCAACATGTTGGGAAGAACCGTGCCACTCACCAACTGTCTACATTGAATGTCTAAAAATTTGTTATTCCGATGGCGACATCCTATAACAGCATAATTTGGCAAACTATAGAGATGAAAAAAGCCCG
>NZ_JBFRVX010000612.1:0-250 GCF_041475345.1 Vibrio sp. 10N.222.48.A3
TGCCCTGGTGGTGGAATTGGTAGACACAAGGGATTTAAAATCCCTCGGCGTTCGCGCTGTGCCGGTTCAAGTCCGGCCCGGGGCACCATCTATCTAGTTTCTACTTTTAGTAGAGTGTTGAACAAAGAGTGGTTCTCTTTAAACACTTCAATATATTTTATGTTGATAAAGGCGCCTTGGCAGAGTGGCTATGCAGCGGATTGCAAATCCGTGGACCTCGGTTCGACTCCGGGAGGCGCCTCCATTCTTT
>NZ_JBFRVX010000613.1:0-6676 GCF_041475345.1 Vibrio sp. 10N.222.48.A3
TATTAATATAGTTGATATTTTTAGTTTATTCTCCTTAGATCGTTTTACTTTATTTAACGCTTCTTTCGAAAATTCAAAGATAGAGGGAACATAATGGATAAGTCCGAGCTAATATTAAAGACCACTAAGGAATTAAAAGACATAGCTGAATCAGGGGCTAATAAAATTGCATTGGCCATGCAAGAAGCAAAAAAAGCTAATTACATAATTTAATCATTAAGGTCGCCTATATCACCGTAGTGACCGATAAATAATTAGTGGTGGTAATTATTTCCTATTGTTAGTATCGGGTTTATTCTTTTTAAAACATTTAATGACTTAACGCTCAATAGCGACCGAGGGATTCATGAAAAAGACTAAAAGAAATTTAACTCTCGCTTCTATTGTGATCGTAATTATAATTATGCACAGCCAAAGAAATACGAAACCAAATTTTACTTTCCCGGAGTGCGAAGAAGAAAGAAGCGTTAATTCCAATGTCACCTTTTATATTGATAATCAGATTGGTAACAAGGAAGAGTTAAAAGGCAGATTGCAAGAAGCGGTAAAGATGTCTAATACGATACTGTCTAACTCATGCATCCCTATAACTCGTGTGTTCAAGGATAGCCATTCTGTATCAATATCTCATGACAGTATGTCTATCTCCTCTGTGCATTCAGACCTAAAACAAGCAATCAGTTCTTCGAAGGTAAACTCGTTTTTAGACGCTCCAAAAGAGCAGTACGTTTTGGTTTTAAGTGATAATCATCCATTGGTCATCGAAGAGGAGATTAATGGGATGACAATGGTTAACTTGAACGACAGCTTTGTACTGCTTGCGGAGGACTTCCCGATTACCGTGCTAGAACATGAGCTAGGACATTTAGGGTGGGCAATGCATGAACGGCCTAACTCTGAAAGTGGAGACTTTTGGATCATGGAACAGGTCTTTGCTGCAAATAGAAGTAAAGTAAAACCTTATTCTGGAGCTTTTCATTGTTCTAACTACGGGACAGTCATGAGTTATTCTGAAAAGGTTGTCCCTGCTTATTCAAGCCCTCTGATCAGCAACAACGGTGAACCATGTGGTAATGAAGAGTACGCGGACAATGCCAGAGTTATGCGCGAGTATGCGAAAACTTTGCAGTGAAGTGTCCACCTCTTCATCGTTAGAGCAGAGGTTGTTGAATGCTCCCCTAGTAAATGCACTGTATCAATATATTTTTTGTTCTGTAGTGGCTAAGTGAATTTGACCACTATTAGGGGTTTTGCTGTACCTAAAGGGCTCTTCTCCGCTTAGATGAGCTTGATTTCTGGGTAAATGGTAGAGTGAGTTTCTAGGATTGAGGTTTGTCTAATCTTCAATTTAAAGTAATCAGTATCCCTTACTCCTCGGGCTCGCCGTCTAAGAAGACCTATCGATACATTCCCTGCTTCCACTCGGGCATTCGTCAGCTTATATTTTGCATAATTGCAGATCCCAACTCTTCTCTCCCAAAGCGCGTCTGCGAAGTTGATGAGAGATAAGATCCTCGTCTTTTTAGCAAGCTGGCACCACGCATCAAGAGCTGCGATCATCAGGTCAAAATTACGTTCATCCCATAAGGCTTGAAGCTGCTCTTTGAGCATATAAATCGTACAAAGAGTCTTATTGCTTTCAAGTAAATCATCTAGCCTATCTGACTGCTTATCGCTTAATTTCGGCGCATTTTTGAGGAGTAAAAATAGCGTCCCTTTAAGCATTTTCTTCTCGTCATGTGTTCCTTTCCTAAACGCTTTATTACGCTCTTTCCTTATCAGAAGAGAGTAGTTCTGCATAACGTGAAACCGGTCAAAAACGATGTCTGCATTCGGAAGAGCGTTTCTCACTGCTGATTGGTAAGATTGCCCCATATCCATTGATACCGCTTGGATGCCGTCTCTCGTTTGCGGTGATAATTGTTCAAAAAAGTTGATGAGTACGTTTGAAGTCCGCCCATGGTCAACCCAAATAAGTTGTCCTGAAACGAGATCATAAACGACGGTCATATAGTCATGGCCTTTAGCCCTGGCGACTTCATCAACGCCAATATGAACAAGGTTGGTCAACCTCTTAGGCTCTAAAGCGGGCAAGGTAGATAACAGAAATGCTTTATCGATATTTTTCACGGTTTCCCAGCGTATGTCTAAATGCTTAGACACTGCGTGGATGCTCATATAGCTGCATAGTCCACTAATAAAGTGACAGAATCTCTTGGTATAACGACTCCCCTTATCAACAAAATCAGTCGCTTCAACCAACCTTCGGCCGAGCCTATCTCTTGTCTGAGCCAATTCAATTTCTATAACGCAAGGGCGACCACTGACAGGTAAATCCGACAGGCGACGGTGAACATAGTGGTCGACTGTGCGCGGTGCTCCAGTCTCAGGGTCAACAACTTTACAGCGTCTATCTCGCTTGCATTTGACGAGTACTGAATGAGAGCTTTCTTCGAGCGTTACAGACTGTACGGATTGGCCTTTAAAGTTAAATAGAGCGGAAGATAATAACGACAAACTACAATACTGAGATATAAGGTGGGAAGCGATTATAAATCAATGTGTTACCGGTTTTATTGTTAATTTATAGACTCATCTAAGCGGAGAAGAGCCCCTAAAGTAATCCGTTAAATGCTAATTTAACAATACATATAACACGGAATTGTCCAGAGGCTTCATAGATCTGAAGCTTTACTCTTGGCACTTTCTTCAAAAAGTGCCAACTAGCTCAGATCTACCCGTGCGACGTGAAGTCGTATGAAGCGTTGTTCACCACGAAAGCGTGAACCATCTGTATCACCAGATGACCCTATGGCTCTGAATAAAGTAGCGAGCCAGACAATGTAACGAAGTCAAGTAACTACTTGGCGGGAAGTAAATCGTGAGAAGAACTTCCTCCTGACAACCACAAATCGGGTGAGTGCTAGGGAGTCAGTATGATGAACATATGTGAATCCATTTAGTGCGACATGAAGTCGTATGAATCGTTGTTCGCCACGAAAAGAGCGAACCATTTGTATCACCAAATGACCCTACGGCTCTGAATAAAGAAGCGAGCCTGACAATGTAACAAAGTCTATCTGATGGACGGGAACTGAATCGCGAGAGGAAGCTCCTCCTGATAACCACATAAATCGGGTAAGTGCTAGGGAGTCAGTATGATGAACAGAAGTGAATCCACGTCAGATGCGTAATTTCACAAGCAGCGGAAGTGGTTTAGACGCTGTAGCTAAATAAGCAACGAGAGTAGGAAAGAAGTTTGTGTGTATTCTTTCGTGATCGAAATGCTCTCCGCATTATAGTGGGCATCTACCCTGACATTACGGAACATGGTAAGCCTGTATCACTCCCTCTGGGAAAGCCTATGTGGCCGATAGTGATGCAGGTAAAGGAGGTTGGAGAAAGCGAAAGCTGGATTGTAATGATGCAGATACAGGCACATGCCTGATCACGAAAGTGAGCCCACTTCCAACTGGTCTCCCGTTGCGAGAGAGTTTGAAGAACTTTATTAAGGAAGAAAAGCAAATGATGATTTCGAACGAGATTAGTGCATCTTCTGACAGTGCACAATGGCAATCCATTAACTGGAAGGCTGTGGAGGCGCATGTCTTAAAGCTCCAAATGCGTATCGCAAAGGCAACTAGAGAAGGTAATCACGGTAAAGCAAAAGCCTTACAGTGGATACTAACCCATTCTCGTTCAGCAAAACTTCTTGCTGTTAAGCGAGTATCTCAAAACAAAGGTAGTAAAACGCCTGGAATAGATGGCGTGCTCTGGAATACAGATGCACGTCGCATGAATGCAGTGAATCAATTGAGTCGAAAAGCTTATCAAGCTAAACCACTCAAGCGTATCTACATCCCTAAAAAGAACGGTAAGCTTCGACCACTTGGTATTCCTTGTATGGCAGATAGAGCGCAACAAGCGCTCCACCTCCTTGCTTTGGAGCCTATCTCGGAAACAATTTCAGACCCAAATAGTTACGGCTTCAGACCAAACCGAAGCACTACTGATGCAATAGCGCAGTCTTTCTTATGCTTGGCTCAAAAGAAGGCAGCTAAATGGGTTCTTGAAGGAGATATTAAATCCTGTTTTGATAAAATCGGGCACCAATGGCTTCTTGATAACATCGCTGTAGACAAGCGTATGTTGGAACAATGGTTGAAGTCTGGTTTTGTAGATAAAGGGTTGTTTTATCGTACGGAAGAAGGCACGCCACAAGGTGGCATAATTTCTCCAACATTAATGCTAATCACTCTCGCAGGGCTTGAACAACAAATAAAGTCCTTGGCTCTTAAGAAGAAAGCAAGAGCCAACTTTATTGGATACGCTGATGATTTTGTTGTCACTTGTACATCAAAGGATGTATTAGAGAACGACATAAAGCCATTGATTACTGAATTTCTACTAGAAAGAGGTCTAACACTTTCCGATGAAAAAACACGCACAACTCATATTGATGATGGATTCGATTTTCTAGGGTTTAACCACAGAAAATACAAAGGAAAGCTACTCATAAAACCGAGTAAAACCAATGTACTGTCATTCTTAAGTAACTTGCGTAGACTCATCAAAACTCACGCAACGATCCCCGTAAATAACCTTATCAAAATGATAAACCCCAAAATGCGGGGATGGGCGAATTACTATCGCCACTGTGTTGCTAAACGAGTTTTCGGATACGTTGGACACCAACTATTCCAAGCATTATGGCTCTGGGCTATTAGGCGTCACCCAACTAAATCAAAAAGTTGGGTCACCCATAAGTACTTCATCAACCGAAAAGGCCAATGGCAATTTCACGGTTGGCAGAAGATAATGAATATGGATTGTCAGTTCAATCTATTTCAAATAGCCAAAGTATCAATAGAAAGACATGTGAAAATCCGAAGTGCCGCAACGCCATTTGACCCTCAGCACCAAGAATACTTGGCGAAGAGAAAATTCAAAAGGAAAGCTTTCTGCGAAGAAAGCCGATAGTGGTGCAGGTAGAGGATGCTGGAGAAAGCTAATGCTGTATTGTAATGATGCAGATACAGACTTATGTCTGGCACGAAAGTGAGCCTACTTCCAGCGGGTCTCCCGTTGCAAGATGATTTGAGGAACTTTATTAAAGGAGAAACGCAAATGATGACTTTATATAAAGTTAGTGCCTCTCCTAATGAACATCAACGCTACTCTTTAACCAGAATAGCTTTGGTCGTAAGTATTGAAGCTTCAAATGTGCATTGCAAAATCTGCCTTATTGGCAAGTGGGTGTACATAGTACGCCTTCGCGGAGGCTTGAGCCCAGTGCAGTGAAAGTTGCACGCTGGGTTCTTAGGAGAGCGGCACCTGGTAACAGGTGTCGCTTATCCGACCAAAATTGGTTAGTGATTTTACTCATTTATATCCTGTTCATGGGTTTTTGCCCTACTAGAAGTTATCCATTTTTCTAATACTGTTCGTCGTGAATTCCCGTGATGTATCAGGGGGCAAATTCGACTTGCCAACAATAATTTGCCTTCCCGCTCTACTTATTGATGTGATTTATCTGCACCCTCGTCTTTTCGGCCAAAGAAGCGTTATTTAAAGCGACGTATCAATACATTGGGGCCTATTTTTGCTTTGAGCGAGCAAGGGTGATTAGAGAAACGGTATGTTAGCTTGGCATTTACGCCTGAGCTTCAGTTGGAAACGGGCACTAGCGACACGTTTGTTTGTCACTATGATTGGCAAGACAATCATATTTGCAGTCTGATCTTACAATGAACCGTTTGAGGCTGCCGCGGGAATGCGGGCCAGCCTTGGGCGATGACGCTATCGCCCACTGCTACCGATTGGGTTATCGCTCGGACTTCACTGACTTGGTTCGAGTAACACGTGATCAAAAATCTTCTTAACGATGGGCGCACTATTGAATGAACCGCCACCGGCGTTTTCGAGGATCACCGTCACGACGATTTGCGGATCGTTGTATGGGGCAAAGCCGGTAAACAAGGCCAAATCTCTTAGGTGTTCGGGAATGTTTTCAGCATCGTATTCTTCGTTTTCTGCCAGACCGAAGACCTGACTGGTACCGGATTTCCCGGCGCTCTTGTAGGGAGCGTTTCGAAACACTTTTCTGGAGGTGCCTTTTTTACCGTGGTTCACCAAATACATGCCGTATCTGGCGAGTACCCAGTAGTTTGATGGTACACCTTCGATCGGCGGGAATTCGGTTGGCTCTTTGGCGGTCGACGCGTTGTGACCCGACACACTATCGAGCAACCGGATCGGTTTTTTTCGGCCATCATTGATTAGGATGGAAGTGGCATTGGCGATTTGGATGGGGGTAGTGGTCCAGTAACCCTGTCCAATCCCGATAGGGATGGTATCACCGATGTACCAAGGTTTATTGAAACGACTTCTTTTCCAATCTCTGGTTGGCATATTTGCCGACGTTTCCTCGAATATATCGATCCCGGTACTTTGGCCAAAGCCAAACATCATCATCCAATTGGAGAGTGAGTCAATGCCCATATCGTAGGCGATCTGATAAAAGAAGGTATTGACGGATTGTTCGATAGAGTGAGTCACGTCGACGCTACCATGGCCCCATTTGAGCCAATCGCGAAACGCGCGAGAGTTGCTGTTGGGAACTCGCCACGCGCCAACGCTGCGAATTTTGGTTCTCGGGGTAATGATCCCCTCATTG
>NZ_JBFRVX010000614.1:0-8917 GCF_041475345.1 Vibrio sp. 10N.222.48.A3
GTATAGTGGTGTGTTAAGAACGATTATTTTTCTCAATACCCTCAATTGAAAAGGCGCACTAGCGCCTTTTTTCTTTGTAGAGCTTTTCTTGGTGGATCTTTTTTGTAGATCCCTAGTTTGTGGCTGACTAGCTTATAGAGCTTTATTTTGTGGTGTTCCAACTTTTGGAGGTTTCATGTCAAATCAAACTGCGAAGTTTGTAGAAGGTTCAACGATGCGCCACATATTGGTGATGTCGGGGGCTGGCTCTGTTGGTTTGATGGCGTTATTCGTGGTCGATTTACTCGATATGTTGTTCATCAGTATGTTGGGACAAGTCGAATTGGCCGCGGCTGTTGGTTTTGCAGGCACACTGACATTTTTCTCTACCTCCGTTTCGATCGGTACTTCTATTGCTATGGGTGCGTTGGTTTCCAAAGCTATTGGTTCAAAGAATCAAGAACACGCTCGAAACCTCGCTACTAGTATTATGCTGACTGCTTTTGTCATCAGTTTGACGATTACTGCGGTGATGTTCGCCTATATCCCAGAGCTACTTGCTGCGATTGGTGCAAAGGGGGTTGCCGCAGAGCGGGCGCAAGCTTACCTGCAAATCTTATTGCCAAGCGGGCCATTTCTAGCGCTAGCGATGGCTGCGGGTGCAGGCTTGAGAGCTGCAGGTGATGCCAAACGTTCGATGTGGGCGACCTTGTCGGGCGGTATTGTTAACGCGATTCTCGACCCTTTGTTTATTTTTGGTTTTGGTTGGAACATCGAAGGGGCGGCTATCGCTTCTGTCTTTGCTCGTTTTTCGGTGCTCTTTTTCTCGCTTTACCCTTTGATTCGCAGTCACCAACTGGTGGCTCCCCCTTCTCTTGTACAATGGCGCATTAATATTCGACCAATATTGGCTATTGCGCTGCCTGCTATTATCACCAATACCGCAACGCCTATCGGTAATGCGATTGTAACGACGGGGATTGCACAATACGGAGAGGATTTTGTCGCGGGCTTTGCTGTGATAGGTCGTCTGACGCCGGTTTGTTTTGCGGTTATCTTTGCTTTGTCTGGCGCTGTGGGCCCTATCATTGGGCAAAACTTTGGTGCAGAACGAATGGATAGAGTAAAAGAAACACTCAACAACTCATTGTTGGTTACTACGGCGTACACCATCGCCGTTTGTATTCTCTTATACTTTGTCCAAGACTATGTGATCCAAGGCTTTAGTCTACAAGGTGATGCAGCAATTATTGTTGCCGCATTCTGTACCTATGTAGCGTTGACCTTCACCTTCAACGGCGCACTGTTTGTTGCCAACACGTCTTTTAATAACTTAGGTAAACCGCTTTACTCGACAGCACTGAATCTGGGTAAAGCCACTCTCGGTACATTGCCGTTCGTTTACTTAGGCTCGCAATGGTATGGCGCATTGGGTGTGCTGTATGGGCAAGCCTTGGGCAATGTTTTGTTCGGAATACTCGGTACCCTAGTGCTTCGCTATCATATTGCCGAGCTTATGCAAGGTTCCCAAGTTGATCCTGTAGAAGACGATGTGTCGATAGTCAGCTTGAATACACAACCATTCTGTTCACATGATGCAGTTCTTATTGATGATGTATCGGCGAACAGAGAAGAGTGTAAAGAGCTCAAGTCGCAATAACAGCGACACTCCAATATAGATTAGTTGGTTTGTAAATTTCTTCTTGGTTTTGGACAATTTGTTCTTGACCTTGGAGTAGTCTCCAAGGTTTATACTTTTGTTGTACTTAAGGTTCTGTTGCTCATGAGTGAGCAATAACCTCAAGGCTTTTGAGTATTAAGGAGATACATTATGTGCGCAAAACACGCAGCGTGCCGCTCAACAAAAGTGGACGTTCAACCACAAGCGACTGGAGCAAGTTGCTCTAGCCCTAAAATTTCAAGCATTACCGCAGCAGGTACTTCATCTTCATGTTGCAGCTCTTCTGCTACTGCGTCTTCATCGTCAGGAGATGATTGTTGTGGTTCAGACAGTGGAGAAGAAGACAGTCAGTCCTCTACTCAAACTTTAAATGCCCAATTTTCTAAAAGTTGGTTGGTCTCAGGAATGGACTGCCCAGCTTGTGCTAAAAAAATAGAGAAAGCTGTTAGTAACATTGAAGGTGTTATTCAAGCCAAAGTTCTCTTTGCCACCGAAAAGCTAGTTGTGAAATTCGACAATGAAAGTCTTGCCGACACCATTGAACAGGTCTCTATCAAAACGGGCTTCCCTCTTTCGGAAGTTGGTTCTAAAAAAGAAAAACAGCACCCCGAGACTTTTTGGCAAGCTCATATCCAACCTAATTTACAAATTATAGCGATTGCAGCCGCAATGCTCTTCGCAGCACTGTTGAAAAGTACTTCTCCTCAACTAAGTGAAGGTTTGTTTACCGTAACCTGTTTGCTTGGTTTGTATCCAGTGGCCAAGAAAGCAGTTCAATTGGCACGTTCAGGTACGCCGTTTGCAATCGAAACCTTAATGAGTGTTGCCGCGCTCGGTGCTTTATACCTTGGCGAAACAGCTGAAGCTGCGATGGTTCTGTTACTGTTTTTGATTGGTGAGCGTCTAGAGGCATTTGCTTCATCAAGAGCAAGAAGTGGTGTTCAAGCCTTAATGGCATTGGTGCCAGAAAATGCCACCAAGATTATCAACGGCGAACGTGTTGACGTTGCAGTAAGTGAACTTGCTCCTGGTGACGTGATTGAAGTGGCGGCGGGTTCTCGTTTACCTGCTGATGGTCAACTTATTACCGACGCTGCGAGCTTTGATGAAAGTGCGCTAACGGGTGAGTCTGTTCCTGTCGAACATATCGAAGGCAACAGCATTATGGCTGGTGCTGTGGTGGTCGATAAAGTCGTTCGTATCACCATCACGTCAAAACAGGGTGAGAACGCGATTGACCGTATTCTTCACTTGATTGAAGAAGCAGAATCTCGTAAAGCACCGCTTGAACGTTTCCTCGATAAGTTTAGCCGCTGGTACACACCACTAATGATGTTGGTGGCTCTGTTGGTCATCATCACCCCACCATTGCTGTTCGCGCAGCCTTGGGAAACCTGGGTTTACCGAGGTCTAGCTCTATTGTTGATTGCTTGTCCGTGTGCGTTGGTTATCTCGACACCTGCTGCAATTACTTCTGGTTTAGCAGCCGCAGCGAAACGTGGCGCATTAATTAAAGGCGGCGCGGCACTCGAGCAGTTAGGGAAAATTCAAACGATTGCCTTTGATAAGACAGGTACGCTGACTGAAGGTAAGCCTCAGGTTACGGATATTCAACCTCTATCAGGTTGGAAACAAGACGTGATGCTTCGTGTAGTTGGGGCGATTGAAGTTGGTTCGACTCATCCTTTGGCGCAATCGCTTGTCGCTAAAGTTAAAGAGCTGAATGTTGAGATCCCTGAGTCACACAACAAGAAAGCGCTCATTGGTAGCGGTGTTGAAGGCGATGTCGATGGTGTTAAGTATCAGGTTTTATCACCGTCTAAAGTCACGTTCGCTCTTGGACCCGATGTGGTTTCTCAGGTAGAAGCATTAGAAGGCGAGGGCAAGACGGTTGTGGTTGCTCTTGAGCTTAAAGATCTAGAAGAGTCAACAGAACAAGCTACGACTGTGATTGGTTTGATTGCTTGGCAAGATACGTTACGTAGTGACGCTAAGCTTGCGATTGAACGACTTAATGACTTGGGTATTCAATCAATCATGCTCACAGGGGATAACCCACGAAGCGCAGCAGCGATCAGCAGCAAAATTGGTATGCAATATAAAGCGAGCCTGCTTCCAAGTGACAAGGTGTCTTATGTTGAAGAGTTATCTCAACAGTCACATGTTGCTATGGTCGGTGATGGCATCAACGATGCGCCAGCAATGAAAACGGCGAATGTCGGTATTGCTATGGGTGGTGGTACTGATGTTGCGCTTGAAACGGCAGATTCAGCACTGACTCACAACCGTTTAACTGAGCTGCCCGCGATGATTGAATTGTCGCAAGCGACTATGAATAACATTCGTCAAAACGTAGCACTAGCGCTCGGTTTGAAAGGTGTGTTCTTGGTGACCAGTTTGCTTGGTATTACCGGGCTTTGGGTTGCCGTTCTTGCAGATAGTGGCGCGACAGCTCTGGTGACACTCAACGCACTGCGCCTGCTTCGATTCAAGTCTAAAGCGGATTAAGTTCAGCTCTCAGACATAGACACTCTTAATTTTAAAAGCGTCTTATATAAGAAGCATCTCGCATAAAAGCGCCTTTAGCGGTCATACGTTAAAGGCGTTTTTTGTCTCATTAGTATGCAACGCAGCCGTTCGGATTGCTTATTTTTGTGATGCCAATCGGTTTTTCGTGAAACCTGAAATATTGTTGCGATCATTGGTGTGATGTTCGTCACTTCATTTCATTATGAGCTTGGTTAGAGTGTGTTCGTACCCCACGAATTTACTATGAGCTTAAATAAGGGTAAAAAGCCCAATAAGCCAAAAGGAGCGAACTATGTCTCAAGCTGTTTTCCACTTAGGTGTTACTGAAGCAGATCTTAACGGTGCTACTCTTGCGATCATTCCTGGTGATCCTGCTCGTGTGCAAAAAATTGCAGAAGAGATGGAGAATCCCGTATTTCTTGCGAGTCACCGTGAATACACGCTTTACCGCGCAGAGCTAGACGGTAAGCCAGTTGTTGTATGTTCAACAGGTATCGGCGGCCCATCTACTTCTATCGCAGTTGAAGAGCTTGCTCAGCTTGGTGTTCGTACTTTCCTACGTGTTGGGACTACTGGTGCGATCCAACCTCACGTAAACGTGGGTGACATGATTGTTTCTACGGGTTCTGTTCGTCTAGACGGCGCTAGCCTGCACTTCGCTCCTATGGAGTTCCCAGCAGTTGCTGATTTCGAAGTTGCTACAGCAATGAAAGCAGCAGTTGAAGAATCAGGCGCAGCAGTTCACATGGGCGTAACCGCTTCAAGTGACACTTTCTACCCAGGTCAAGAGCGCTACGACACGTTCTCTGGTCGCGTGGTTAAGCGTTTCCAAGGTTCTATGCAAGAATGGCAAGACATGGGTGTTCTTAACTTCGAAATGGAATCTGCAACGCTACTAACAATGTGTGCAAGTTCTGGTTTGAAAGCAGGTTGTGTTGCTGGTGTGATCATCAACCGTACTCAAAAAGAGATACCTGATCACGAGACACTAAAAGTAACGGAAGCGCGCTCAATCAAAGTGGTTGTAGAAGCTGCTCGTAAAATGCTTTAAGTTTTCAAGTGCTTTAAGTCTTAAAACGACTTCAAATTTTGAAAATGGCCACATCGAATGATGTGGCCATTTTTTTGCTTGTTTACAAGTCCTTTGAGCTTTTTACCTTGCGAGCTTTAGACTTTGCAAACGTAGACCTTGTGAGCTCTAAACCTTGTGAACATCTAGATGCTGTAAAGTTTAGACCTTGTTAATACGGGCGGGGTAGTGGATATAAGTCATTTACTACGATTGGCATAATCGTTACGGGTACAAAAAAGGCGAGTGACTTAAGTGGTCATTCGCCTTTTTGTTTTTTGAGAATTCGATATGTTCGAGTTTCTTAAATTAGCACTCTAAATCTTCATCACCACCGGCAGCGGTAAACCATGCCGCGAGATGTGTTTTAAGATCTTTTAATTCGTCAGGGCCAATCAATGCTAGGCCAAGATCTTCTGCTCGTGTGATGTCATTATGACGAAGAGGGCGGAAGCTCACCAACATTGCACGGGCCTGTAGGCCACCTAGCAGGTCTCTGAGCGATTCCAGCTTGTACAAGGTATCATCGCCATCATCTCGCATACCTTTGGTCTTACACTCGATGATGTGCAGCTTATTGTTCACTACAGAAGCAACATCAAGCTCATTACGAACTTCGCGCTCACCGAGCTGACGATAAACCTGAACATTCAAAGAGCGATCTTGAATGGTCGGCATGTCATCTTGGATCTGCTTAACGGTGCTATGAACCAATGTCTCAAGCCATTCGCCGTTTGAGAAGCGTCGCGCGTCTTCATTGGCAAACGTCAAAATACCATTGTCATAAGTGGCAATCTTAGCTTCAACCAAATCGCTCAACAGCATGTTCAGCTCGCGATAACCTTGTTGCTTCTCAGACAAACCCACATCAAGTCTCTGTTCTTTACGGCAGGTCGTTGCAAGGTAGTTCAATGTAGCAAGGCCTGGGCCTAATTCTAATGCGTTACTTGCCCAACGCTCACCCAGTTCATAAAGTTTTTGGTCAAGTTGCGGAGACAGTTGTACATCGCTGAATTCACCACGAGCACCGAATACCGTTAAGTAGTCATCGATAGTGATGCGGTCTTGAACTTGTGCGTCTTCTTTACCATTCGGGTAAAGCCAGCACAGTTTGTCACTGTTTGGTTCAACAACAAAGATTGGCCAGTGGTAAGTACGAAATACTTCGTAGACAGACAGTAGGCGGTGACGAAGGCCACAACTTGCGTTGAGCTTCACTTCTTGTCCCCGAGCTTTTAAGTCTTCTGCAAGGTTTTGGATCGATTCTTTAATTGCAGAGGTGTTTACGATAGTTGGAATCTCGAAAAATTCACTCGTAATATCACGCTTCTGCAAAACGCTGTCTAAGCGTTGATAGATACTGATTTGATTTTTGTCACCGATGAACACGATGTGAGTGCTGATCGTTCGGTTGTCGAGTAGTGGGGTGATCAACCGAATGGGGTCTTGATCGATAATGCCAACATGAACAGCCATATAAATTCCTTAATAGCGGCTCGCTCATAAAGGTGAAAGAAAAACGGGAAGCAGCAAGCCTTTATAATCATATAATGACAAAGCTCATAAAAAACAAGGGCAACCCTTGATAAAAGTTGCCCTTGTTCAATTAGTTATCACTATTGGGTGAGATATCCCAACATTTCAGGTGAATATCTATTGGTTCTTCGTTTACTTATAGCTTGAATTGATGAACTAAATCGCCTTGCTGGTTTGCCAGAATTGTTAGGTTTTGGCTTGCCTCTGCAATTGATGACATCGCTTGATAACTCTTATCAGCAATCTGGTTGATGTCTTCAATGTTACGCGCGATATCACCCGAAGTTTCACTCTGCTCAGCCGCGGCTTGAGAAATGTGCGTACTCATTCGACTGATTTCTAGAATCAATGCCTGAATTTCTTCCATAGCACTATTAGCACTTGAAGCTTGTTGAACCGACATATCCATATCGCTCATGCAGCTTTCAATCACATTGCTTGCTGTTTTAGAACTTGATTGTAGGTTACTGATCATGGTCTCAATTTCAGACGTCGATTGAGTTGTCTTTTGTGCCAGTACTCGGACTTCATCTGCAACTACAGCAAATCCACGGCCTTGTTCACCTGCGCGCGCGGCTTCGATTGCTGCGTTGAGTGCAAGTAGGTTGGTTTGATCTGCAATACCACGAATAACATCGAGGATAGAGCCAATCTGGCTACTCATTTGTTGTAGCTCGCCTACAGCACCCACGGATTCAGTCAGGCGCACCTCAAGTTGATTAATGGTACTGATGTTGGTGTTCATGACCTGACGACCTGATTCAGAAGCCGATTCTACTTGTTGAACCATAGTTAACGAGCTTTGCGCGCTGTTTGCTACTTCTTGTACAGAGTGAGACATTTGTGTCATTGCCGTTGCGACAGTTGCTGTTTGTTCACGCTGGCTGTTCAATTGAGCCTGTGTCTCAGAAGAGGTTTTTTGGTTTACGCTTGCAGTATTGGTTAGGTCATCTGAAGCGTCATTCAGTTTCACCAGAATATTGTGCAGGTTGTCGGCTAAGGTATTGATGTGACGGCTTACTCGGCTGAATTCGTTGTCGTATCGAATATCGATACGCTGAGTCATATCTCCTTCAGTCAGGCCTTCTAATGTACCGAGGATACGCGTTAGTGGCTCTCTTACACTATGTGCAATGTGGTAACCAATTGCTGCAGCGAATACGGTGACAACAATGCCAATTGCAATCGCTTTGAATAGACCGTTGTCGTAGATGCTGCTCGCATCTGCTAATGATGAGTTGAGTTGCTCTTCCGCTGTGACGTTGAAAGAATCCAGTACCGCCATTGCTTGGTCGACTTCAACGGCTAGATTAGCAATGTTGATGTACAAGGCTTCTTTCGCTTTCAGATAGTTATTATGTTTATCTAAAACACCGCCTTTTTGTCCCACGTCTTTGGTGAAGTTTTTAACCGATTCATCGAAAACATTTTTTATCGCAGGCAATTGTGTCGCTAAGCCACGGTACGCGTAGTTTAGGTGGGTAACGGCCTTTTTGTTTTGGTTGACGGCTTTTTGTACGAAGGCAACATCAGAACTTGCTAGTGCATCAGAGGTAATCACCTCGGCGTCTTGTAGTTTAATAAAGTAGCTCTTTGCCATCACTTTTACAGAGATGCTTTTTTGGTCGGCAACGTACTCTTTCATGCCAACGGTCAATTCTGAATGTAAGCGTTGGAAATCACGTGATGCTTTTTGTACTTGCTCTTGCGCCTCAAACATAGCGATATAATTGTTCATCGCTTCATCTGCTTCGGTGAAGTAACGTTCTTCCATCGCTCTTAATTGCGTGATGCGCTCAGTGAGCGAGGTATTGTCTTGGCTTGCTGTTTCTAGGCTACCTAGAACTTCAGAAAAAGCGTTTTGTGATGCAGCAAACTCTGTACGCATTGCAGACATACGCTCAGAATTTTGTGTGGTTAAGAAGTCTTTAAATGACTTGTCAGCGGAAAGTAATTGGACACTTGTTTGGTTTGAAAGCGCAACCAGCGGCAATGAGACTTTTGAGACGCTCTCAAAATTGCTATGTATCTGATTCATGCTGCTCATCATGATGGTTATCGTGACTGCGAACATGATGATGATCAGTGCGAAACCAGCGTACATACGCTTGATCACAGATCCC
>NZ_JBFRVX010000615.1:0-2534 GCF_041475345.1 Vibrio sp. 10N.222.48.A3
ACTTAGAGGCGTTTTTAAACGTTATTAGTTTGCCAATGCGGGTTCCGATAACTCTTGAACACAAGCTCGGCTGATGTCTTCATCAATGTAGGCCATCCCAAGTTTATTCAGATAGTCCATACGATCCGCAGTGCGAAGCTCGATGTCGGGGCCTGCAATGTTGTTGGTTTGATAAATTTCAGTGAGGTGAGACATGAATTGCTCACCCACACTCATCATCAATAGGCTCATTGCGCCCACGTCCGGCCTTACTTTGGCACGTTGCTTTTCCGATAGGTTTACCGCTAACACGATAGGCTGTTCTTCACCTTCGAAGCGAACACCTCGCTCACGAACGGTTTGCTGAGCCCAGTAGTAGGCCAGTTCTTTACTCTGTGTTAAGAAGACGGGCTCAACGGATTCTGTGTAATTATTGCCAATCGTTGCCATGGTTTTTGAAGCGGCTTCATTGAGCGCTTTGTCTCCAGAGCGCTTTAGCCCTTGACCTTGAATAGACGCGAGTAAAGCTGAAGATGTGCCGTGATACCAAGTATCACCCGTTGCGAAACCATTTTCTGATAACAGTGTTTTTGCATCTTGTAGGTGTGTCGGTATTGAAGTCATAGGCACTCTCAAAAAATAAGAATCTCAACAAATAGGAATCTGAACAAATATGTATACAGTTAGCTTAAACAGAAGTTGTTCGGTTAACCGTGGTGTGGAACACAAATCTGAGGCTTTGAGATAAAGCTGGCAGTAGTAGCTTTATCTCAAAGCCTTCCCCCGGATCTTACCTAAGTAAGAGAGAAGGGCGGGGGAGGCTTTAGCGTTAGCGATTAATCAAATTGATTAGACGTATTCGCTTCACCCGCTGCTTTTAGTGCATTTTCACCAGCAAAGTATTCTTTGTGGTCATCACCCATGTCTGAACCAGACATGTTTTGGTGTTTAACACATGCGATACCTTGGCGAATCTCTTTACGTTGAACATTAGCAACGTAGCCCAACATGCCTTGGTCACCGAAGTATTCTTTTGCAAGGTTGTCGGTAGACAGTGCTGCTGTGTGGTAAGTCGGCAGAGTAATCAAGTGGTGGAAGATACCCGCTTCGCGAGATGCGTCCGCTTGGAATGTACGAATCTTCTCGTCAGCGCTTGCAGACAGTTCAGTTTCATCGTATTCCGCACTCATTAGGCTTGCACGGTCGTAAGCTGATACATCTTTACCTTCTGCTGCCATTGCATCGTATGCTTGTTGGCGGAAGTTTAATGTCCAGTTGAATGATGGAGAGTTGTTGTAAACCAGTTTCGCATTAGGGTGAACTTCACGTACGCCGTCCATCATCTCTTTGATTTGACCGATGTGTGGTTTCTCAGTCTCAATCCAAAGAAGGTCAGCACCCGCGTTGATTGCTTCAATACAGTCGAATACACAGCGGTCTTCACCCGTACCTTCGCGGAATTGGTATAAGCCTGAAGGCAGACGCTTAGGACGAACTAGCTTGCCGTCACGATTGAAGCAAACATCACCTTCAGCCATATCTGCAACATCAATCTCTTCAACATCTAGGTATGAGTTGTAGATATCACCTTGGTCGCCAGGTTCTTTCACTACCGCGATTTCTTTTGTTAGGCCAGCACCTTGTGAATCGGTACGAGCAACAATGATGCCGTTGTCGATGCCTAGTTCAAGGAAAGCGTAACGAAGTGCGCGAAGTTTTGCGTGGAAGTCAGCATGAGGAACCGTTACTTTGCCGTCTTGGTGACCACATTGCTTCTCATCGGCTACTTGGTTTTCGATTTGTAGACAACATGCACCCGCTTCAATCATTTGCTTAGCCATTAGGTAAGTCGCTTCTGCGTTACCGAAACCTGCATCGATATCCGCAATGATTGGTACTACGTGTGTTACGTGGTTGTCGATTTTGTCTTGGATTTGGTCTTGTAGATTCACATCACCCGCTTCACGTGCTGCGTCTAGCTGACGGAACAAGCCACCTAGTTCACGAGCATCCGCTTGGCGTAGGAAGGTGTATAGCTCTTCTACTAGGCCAGCAACCGACGTTTTTTCATGCATAGATTGGTCTGGAAGTGGACCGAAGTCAGAGCGAAGTGCTGCTACCATCCAACCTGAAAGGTATAGGTAACGACGGTCTGTCTTGCCATCAAAGTGCTTCTTAATAGAAATCAGCTTTTGTTGGCCGATGAAACCATGCCAGCAACCCAGTGATTGAGTGTATTGAGAGCTGTCTTCGTCGTAAGCCGCCATGTCTGCACGCATAATATCTGCCGTGTATTGCGCAATATCCAGACCTGTTTTGAATTTGTTTTGAGCTCGCATACGAGCTGCAGATTCAGGGTTGATTGCATCCCATGGAGCACCAGCAGCGCTTTTTGCAACTTCAATCTTTTCGATATCTTGTGTAATTTGCGACATAACTATTCCTTAGTTTCACGTGGACATGTTGGCCAATTTGGCGAGGTCATTCGATTTGGATTAAATCTAACCATGGACAAAGAATAACCATGCATGTGATAATTTTGTTAATTTATAGTT
>NZ_JBFRVX010000616.1:0-1167 GCF_041475345.1 Vibrio sp. 10N.222.48.A3
GTTCTCATCTGGCGTAATCGTGAAGCTGCCATCGTCGTTAGCTACAACTGTCGCATCACCACCAACCGTTAAATCGCTTGCTGTTAGGTCTTCACCTTCAACATCAGACGCTTGAGACAACAGCTGATCTTGGCTCAGTGTGATTGAACCATCTTCGTTAACGCTGTAAGCCAAATCACCCGATACTGGCGCATCATTGATTGGCAATACGTCAACATTGATGACGGTTTCAACTTCTGCACCGTCTTCATCACGAATGGTGACATCAAGCTGAACTTGGCCATTAAAGTTCTCATTCGGAGCGAAGCTACAAGTGCCATCACCATTTACTGAGAAGATTCCCTCAGGGCCATCGTAGCTAATACCCACAAGCTCAACATCCCCTTCTACATCTGAGGCATTAAGCAACACTTGAGACTCACTGAAGGTCAGTACTGAGTCTTCATCAATGGTGTAAGACGTTGGACCCGCAACCGGTGGATCATTCACTTCTAGAACGGTGATGCCCGCAGTGGTTTCATCAATCGAACCGTCTTCATCGGCAACAATAACGTCAAGGCTGATATCACCATTGAAGTTCTCGTTTGGCGAGAAGGTGTAAGTACCGTTACCGTTGATTTCAAGGACACCATCACTACCCGAGTAAGTCACGCTGTCTATCGATACATCACCTTCGATGTCTGAAGATGTTGCCAATAGTTGTGCATCAGAGATGGTAATCGAATTGTCTTCATTAACTGTGTAAGACGTAGAGCCAGCAACTGGCGGATCGTTCTCTGGAGTCACGCTAACATCAATGTTTGCAGACACCGTATCGGTGCCGTCTGAAACATCGAAACTAAAGTTCACGTCGCCATTGAAGTTTTCATTTGGCGCAAAGCTGTATGAGCCATCACCATGGTCTGTCAGTACCCCATCAGTCCCTTCATAACTGATGCCTTCAACCGTGAGATCATCACCCTCAATATCGGTTGCACCGGTTAGCAGATCTGCATCAGTAAACTGCAGCGTACCGTCTTCTTCAATGCTGAACTGTTGATCTTGAGGAACTGGCAGGTCATTGATTGGGTTAACGGTTAAATCGGCAGAAGCTTGAACCGTGTTAGTACCATCTGAAATATCAAAGCTGATATCGATATCGCCATTGAAGTTCTCATCTGGCGTAAT
>NZ_JBFRVX010000617.1:0-3744 GCF_041475345.1 Vibrio sp. 10N.222.48.A3
AGCTTGGTAGCGCATCTGGTTTGGGACCAGAGGGTCGGGGGTTCGAATCCCTCTTCACCGACCACATTAAGAAAGCCTGCTCAATGAGCAGGCTTTCGTCGTTTTAGATCATAGGAAATAGGATCAGAACCAAAGTGGGGTTCGCCTGATATTCAAAATAAGCTCTTCACCGGCCACATTAAGAAAGCTTGCTCATTGAGCAGGCTTTCGTCGTTTTAGAGCGTTGGAAATAGGATTAGAACCAAAGTGGGGTTCGCCTGATGTTCAAAATAAGATCTTCACTGCCACATTGAAGAAAGCCGTAGCACTCTCGTAATAGAGGGGGCTACGGCTTTTTTGCATTTTGGTATATGTGTCATTCCCTAGAGCGACGAAGGAGTGAGTCGGAAATCTCTTGTTGTTCTAAACATCCCGCATAGAGAAAGGATTGACTCAATAAGCCAGCCGAAAATCTGTTTACTTCACATCACACGTGATGTTCTTGATTGGCGTCTCTGAAGTAACAAAGCAAACATACGCTTCAACAGGGTTATTTCGACCAATTCGAATGTAACCCGCCTGTATTTCATCTTCATTAAACGTCACCGAGTGAGAGTTACTCGTTTGGCCATCGTAAAAGCTCGCTTCAAATTTTCTATTCATTTGGCTCGCGATACGGTTGCGTGTCGTCGATGTAATGAACGTAATATTGGCGCAGCGCATCGGTGGCTTCTCAGTGATCAGAAACTGGCCGCTTTCTTTATCTAACACACCGCCTTTTGTATCCGGTTGAATGTCTATCGCCTGAAACTGTTCGATGGTACAAGTTTCTTTAGCCGTCACTACCGTAGGCGTGAGGATCGCTAGGGCTAAAGGTAAAGCAAAGAGTACTAGTTTCATGAGAACAACACCGTATATAAAAAGAGCGAAAGATAATAACACCGTTATGGTGCAATTAAGTGTAATGATTCAGTTATTAGGTAATGGTTATATTATGAGAAGGTCATGGTATCGAATTTAGTTAGTTGTCGTCACTAGTCTCAAATTGACACCGGGCCTGTTGGCTTTGTGATTGTTGAGTGACATTGAAACCTTTCTCTTCTAACAACTGCAATAAGTTACCTTCTCCTATTAGGTGCAAGGCGCCAACCACAATTAAGTAGCTATCTTTCGAGTCAAGTTTCCAATCATTGGCGGATAGTTTGTTTGCCCAGTCTATATTGCGATCGGTTAAAAATGCTTTCTCTAGTTCAGGTGACATCTCAGACAGCTCTGCGAAAGCTTCCAGCTTCGCTAAATCACCCGCTTTCCAACTTTCGATTAAGCAATGAACCACACGATCAGTTTGGTCAAACTCTTCAAGGCTACTGACTAACCACTCCTTACCGTCGTCCTTTTGTTTTGTCATCAGGTCTATTTGGAATTGAAGCGGCTCTAAGCTGATAACGGGAACATCTTGGATAGTCGCTTTGTAAGCTAGCGTCGCATCAACGCCGCCGGCGGAGCCATAACCGAGTTTTTTTAACTGCTGCATCTGTATAGAAAGAGATGTCGCCCAAGGCGGTGAGCTAAGCAGTTGTTGCGTCGGCATGTCCAATGATTTTGAGATGTCGGTTAATAATCGCAGCTGTTCTTCATTGAGTACATCGGCTGTAGTGAATTTGTTGCGGGGATATACAACGTCATCAGACTTTCTGATATCCGTTTCGATAACTAAGCCATCACTGTTTTTTAGCGCGTCGGTAATTGCCGAAGGAAGTGGGTACATGCTCTCGTCTCCCACGTGCACAGAACCTAAGATAGTAAGCGTCAGATCATCCTTTTTGGCTTGCCAATAAAGAGGCTCGGCCGCAGCTTGTTTGGCTGAAAATGCGAGAACGAATAAAGTTACGTACAAAAATGTGCGCAAGGAAAGCTCCTATTAAAAGATATGAACTCGTTAAAATTGATTTTGACGGCGTTTTTTAACGGTTTTTTTTGAGAACGATGTCACGTTGTTTGTACGAAAAGTATAACAACACGAACAAACTCTTAAACCTTTCTCCCTACCAACAACACGATTTTATGAAATCCTTTAAAAAGATTGTGATTCAATTCTCAGTTTTTACGTCAAAATAAAAATGACGGAAGTGCCGTGGGTTGTAACTTTATGATTTTAATATAATTAATTTTATCAGTGTTTTTGAGATTTGAAGCCGATCACTTTATTAACCTGATTTAATTCACAGCAAAAAATAAGCCCATATAGTTTATCTAACTTTCGAAGCGCTCCACTTTGCTTCTGACTCAATTTTAAATTTATGGGTGAATACGATGTTGAAGAGAAACTTACTATCTGTAGCGGTACTGGCTGGTTTGACGGGTTGTGCTGTAACGCAAGCACCTGAGCAACAGGTGGTTAATGCACTGGCTGATAACCTTGATGTGCAATATGAAATTCTAACCAATCACGGTGCGAATGAAGGCATGGCTTGTCAGGACCTAGGTGCTGAGTGGGCGTCATGTAATAAAGTGAACATGACCCTGACCAATGACGGTGAAGCGATTGATTCGAAAGATTGGACTATCTACTTCCATAGTATTCGCCTTATTTTAGATGTTGATAACGAACAATTTAAAATCACTCGTGTAACGGGTGACCTACACAAACTAGAACCTACAGATAAGTTCGATGGTTTTGCCGCTGGTGAAGAAGTGATTCTTCCGTTAACGAGTGAGTACTGGCAACTGTTTGAAACTGACTTTATGCCGGGTGCATTCGTAACTGCGCCAAACGCAGAACCTAAGATGATTGCTTCATTGAATACTGAAGATGTCGCGTCGTTCGTAACAGGTTTGGAAGGAAACAACCTTAAGCGTACACCTGATGACAACAATGTCATGGCGACTGCGGTTACGCGTTTCGAAAAGAATGCGGATCTAGCAACGCAAGACGTTTCAACAACGCTTTTACCAACCCCAATGTCGGTAGAAGCGGGTGAAGGTTCAGTGAGTATTGCTGGTGGTATTGCCCTACCTAAAGAGGCATTCGATGCTGAGCAGTTCGCTGCAATTGAAGAACGTGCAGATGTGGTAAACGTAGATGTGAGTGGCGACCTACCTGTTAGTGTTGCCGTTGTTCCTACTCAGTTTACGGGTGATTTAGCAAAATCTGGCGCTTATGAACTAAGCATCTCGGAAGAGGGGATTGCGATTAAAGCGTTTGATAAAACAGGTGCTTTCTACGCAGTTCAGTCTATTTTTGGCCTAATAGACAGTCAGAACGCTGAATCACTACCACAACTGTCGATCAAAGATGCACCACGCTTTGATTACCGTGGTGTGATGGTGGATGTTGCTCGAAACTTTCACTCAAAAGATGCCATCCTAGCGACGCTAGAACAAATGGCTGCATACAAGATGAATAAACTTCACCTTCACTTAACGGATGATGAAGGTTGGCGTTTAGAAATCCCAGGTTTACCAGAGCTAACGGATGTAGGGTCTAATCGTTGTTTTGATTTGGAAGAGCAAAGCTGTTTACTGCCTCAGCTAGGTTCAGGTCCAACAACAGACAACTTTGGCTCTGGTTTCTTTAGTAAAGCGGATTACGTCGAGATCTTAAGCTACGCAAAAGCGCGCAGCATCGAAGTAATTCCAGAAATTGATATGCCAGCACACGCTCGTTCTGCTGTGGTATCAATGGAAGCGCGTTACACTCGCCTAATGGCGGAAGGCAAAGAAGCTGAAGCAAGTGAATATCGCTTGATGGATCCACAAGATACG
>NZ_JBFRVX010000618.1:0-912 GCF_041475345.1 Vibrio sp. 10N.222.48.A3
ATACTTGAGATAAATCTACTTTTAATCCGGTCTTTTTTCCTAATGATTCAAGATCCGCAACTTTGTCACTTGTCGCCCTCTTAACTGGTAACACTTCCCCTGGTTCATCTGATGCAGAATTAGCATGCTCTTTGTAGAACTTAAGCGTTTTATCCAATGCCTTGTCCAGCGCATCGCGCACTGTGCCCTTTGAGCTATCATCAACTAGGTCTATCAGATCCTGATAGTTGGCGGTGTAGCTTTCCAATACTTTTTTGCGATCCTCTCCCGTTTCCTGCAAAGCTTTGTACACAGCAAGGCTTTCGTTGACTGAGTGACCGCCGTCAAAAACTAAGAAAGACAAGGTGTTTAGGTAAGCTTGATCAACAGAGAATCCTGGATTCTTACTCGCAATATGTTGGTTCAGGTGCGTCATGATATTGGTTGAACCCGACGCGCCCGTCACTACCGGCAGACCATTATTCAAGGCATTACTTTCGAATGTTGTCTTTTTACCCGGAGTAAGAATTCGACCATCTGCGACACTGCGGCCTTCTATAAAGTCATCGTAGTTATCACCTTTCGGTTGATATTGAAGCGCCGTACCATAATCACTGGTTTTCTTTTCAATAAGGGTAACTTTGTTTTCACCTTCAACCCCTGATGATATTACCGCATCAGTTGAACGAGCCTTGGTGATAACATTCCGATAGAAACGGTCCCCTTCAGCTTTCCACGGGGCCATTTCCATTCCCAAACCAGGGGTAATTGCCATTTTCACAGCCAGGAAAGGAACTTTTATAACACCGAAACCATCATCAACTTGTGTCATCATAGTTTTGAAGTTGTCATAATTCGGTGTTTCAAGGAATTGAGTTAAGGTCGGGACGCGACTAAACCATGGACGCTTGTCTTTAGCGATCTCTTCTGCAA
>NZ_JBFRVX010000619.1:0-530 GCF_041475345.1 Vibrio sp. 10N.222.48.A3
GTCGAGTGTAGGTCACGTTCGTGATTTACCAACGGCGGGTCAAAGTACAGGTCAAAAGGCTGCTGCAGTTTCAACCAAGGGTATGAGCCCAGAAGATAAAGCTCGTATCAAGAAAGAAAAAGATCGCAAAGCGCTTATTAAAAAGATGGGTATCAACCCTTATCAAGAGTGGGAAGCGAATTACCAAATCTTACCGGGCAAAGAAAAAGTCGTTGCTGAATTGCAAAAACTGGCTGAGAACGCAGACCATGTTTATCTCGCAACCGATTTGGACCGCGAAGGAGAAGCTATCGCATGGCACCTTCGTGAGATCATCGGTGGTGATGAAACGCGATACAAACGAGTGGTTTTTAACGAAATCACTAAAAATGCTATTCAGCAAGCTTTCGAAACTCCAGGCGAGCTAAATATCGACGGCGTAAACGCACAACAAGCACGACGTTTTATGGACCGTGTTGTTGGCTTTATGGTGTCACCACTGCTTTGGAAAAAAATAGCACGAGGCCTATCCGCTGGCCGTGTTCAATCTG
>NZ_JBFRVX010000620.1:0-3663 GCF_041475345.1 Vibrio sp. 10N.222.48.A3
GCTCACAAAGCTCTTGAAGCAGTTTGCTCATCTATTAGCCCATTGCACTCATCATGCTGCCTAACTGAGATTGCATCTTGCTGGTCGCATCCTGCATAGCAGTGAACTTAGAGTGCGTGCGATTCTGCAGGCTATCCATACGGCGATCGAGCGCGACTTGGTCATCAACCAACCGATAGTTTTGTTCGACCAAGCTCTTCTCTCTCGTACGGATAGAACCGGTAACACCCGTGATCCCTTGAATCGCATCTTCGACTTTTTTAGCGAAGCCATTGTTACCACCAAAGAATTCACCCAACTTATCAAAGTGATTGTTGAGTTGACGGTCAAGCATATCGTAATTGATTTCTAGCGAGCCTTGTCTTGTGGTGGTGATGCCAAATTCAGTCAAAGACTTTAGATTGTCTGGCGCGTCTTCAATGCTTGATGAGAACACACCTTTCAATCGTGAATCTGCACTGCGTACTGTACTGTCGCCAGAGAGAGGGCCTTTTTGACCAGTCAGTGGATCGACACCCGCTAAGTCTTTAGATACTTGGTAAAACTGATTATAAGAGTTAACAAAAGCTTCAATATCTTCACGAACACGATTACGGTCGTACTCAACACCAATCTCTGCTGGCGGCTTATCTTTAGGGGTTTTACCTTTAACCGTAATATCAATACCTTCAACGGCATCTTCAATCACATTGTTATTGCTAGAGAGCTGAGCAATGCCGTCTAGAACAACCATAGAATTTTGTCCTGCTTGCACTTCAGTCATACCGCTGTATTGGTCAAAAGACTGTTGAGCTAACGCAAGGTCAGCTTGAGCTTTATCAACCTTCTCTAAGTGTGCTCGTTCTGCTGGAGATAATTTCGCTCTCTCTAATTGCTGAGCCTGAAGTGGGGTTAGTTCACCTCTTTCAACTCTCTTCGCTAACTCAGAACGTTCATCAACCAATTTACTTTCTATTCTGGCTTTCTCGGCATCGAGTTTCTGCTGTGCCTCTTTGGGAGTAACATAAGAATCCGTCAACGTACCAGCGGCAGTATTTGACCACCCTGGAATATCAGCTGCTTTCTCTATGGCTTTTTCGTCAAGCTCAAGTTCAGGCCTAAAAAAAGAATCGAGTAATGTACCTGAAGCGGTATTGTTCCACCCAGGGATTGTATCTTCTGGCATCCCTGAAGCCGCTAAAGCTGCCGCATCTAGCGCCTTCTGACCAGCCATTGCCGCAGCTTGACCATAAGTTAAATTGTCACGGTCAAATTCAGCGAAAGGATCTTCGGGTTCAACGACGGGTTCCGATTTTCTTTCATAAATAGGATTACCGTTTACATCAAATATAGTGTTTCCGTTAGCGTCTCGCAGAGGAACAGCGAAGCCGTCTGGAATAGGGTTACCGTCGGCATCCAATTTGGGAGGGGCATCAGCCAAGACGCCTTGCGCTACTGAGCGAGCATCTTCTAAGGCTTTCAGTCTTTCCGATAGGGTTTTATATTCTAATTTTTTTAGAGGGTTGTTATCTTCAGAGTCAACGTGGAGTTTTATTTGATTGTCTTCACCAGACATATTTGAAGCGAGGACTAACCGTGGTCCTTCTTTGTCGTTAATAATAGAAGCTCGAACACCCGGATTATCCCCGGCACTGTTAATTGCTCTAACAACATCACGCAGTTTTGAGTTAGCACTAACTTGTGTCTCGAAGCTCTCTTTACCAAGCGAAACCTGCAGCTTACCTGGGCCAAATTTCATGTCCTCTGATAGTACATCAGAAGCCACTTTATGGCTCTGGGCAAGCTGCAACACATCGATAGCATATTTGCCAGCGATCGCTTCGGTAGTCGCGGTTGCAGAGACAAGACCTTCATCAGAGCTTTCTACTGTTCGTACAGCAAAAGCTTTGTCCTGGCGAAAGCTTGTCATCAGATTTTTCATCGAATCAAGGGACTCTCTGAGTCTTCCATAGGCACTAATGCTGGTGTCGATTCGCGTTCGTTCATTGTTGATTTGTTGCTGTTTAGGCACACGCTCCGAATCAACAATTTTGCTGACCATGGAATTGATATCCATGCCAGACGAAATCCCCATTGGGCCAAAACTCATTAAACCACCTCAATAATACGACTTAAACCTTAGCCTCCAATATTCCACTATTCGAGGTTTGGGCTGCTAGGCGCCTTAGAATTTCGAGCATTTCTTCATCGGGAATTTGGCGAATAATATCGCCCGTTGTGGTCTCATAAATGGTAACCACATCTCTCCCAGTCTCTTCATCAACCTTAAAAGCAACACCCTTGTTGAGAGAAGATATAAATTCGTTTACCTTCTCCACCATTTTGACTCGCTCCGCATCATTTAACTCTTGTCTATGTTGAGCTAATTTAATCGCCGCTTCGGTAGCCATCTCTTTCGATTTTTCTACCTTGTCATAAGATGTTGTTTCTTTCGGTTGTGAAGTACTCGACGCACTACTACCTTTATCGCTTGCAAATTTAATGCCATTAGGTGAGCCATAAGGCTGGATGTTCGATGCGTTAGATAATATTTCCATAACACTCTCCCTCCCAACTTTATGAGCCTAACAGTAAAACTCTACCTACAGTAGAGTTTACCGTTACTTACTGAAGTAAGTTTAGCCCAATAAGCTTAAAGCTGCTGATGGTGATTGTTTTGCTTGAGCTAAAATAGAAGTACTCGCTTGTTGTAAGATTTGAGACTTCGTCATTGCCGTTGTTTCTTTTGCGTAATCAGTATCTTTGATTCGGCTCTTAGACGCATTAACGTTTTCGTTAATATTTTCTAAGTTGCTGATTGCGTGGTCAAAACGGTTTTGGAATGCACCAAGAGAGGCACGATTACTGTCTACTGCCTTTAAGGCACCGTCAATAATAGATACAGCGTTGTTTGAACCTGCAACAGAAGTTACATCAATGTCGTTAACAGTAACATCCGTTACAATAGCCTTGCTGCTGCCAGGAATCTCTTTACCTTCTGCATCTTTACCAGAGCCAAGACCTAGCTCTTCAGCAAGAGAGCCGCCAAACTCAACATTACCATCAACTTTTTGGCTTGAAGCGAAGAGTTGCAATTTACCGCCTTCACCTACCGAAGCTTGAACATCCGGGCTTTGACCGTTTAGGTAAGTGGCAAGTTCTTCCATGTCATTACCTTTTTTCGCAGTAATCGACAGATCTTGAACGTCACCAAACTGATCTTGGTACTTCATCGTTAGGACAGAATCTTCACCTACGCGCCAAGACGTATCTTTCCCCTCAGCAACGCTATAACTCTTACCGCCCATCGCTTCAGTATCGGTACGCATATTATTCATTGTCAGCATTACTGCTTCACCAGAATCTGCACCAATTTGGAAAGATTGACTACCGAAAGTTCCGTTCAAAAGCTTATTACCACCAAAAGAGGTCGTTTCAGCGATACGGTTAAGCTCAGTGTTTAGAGCAGAGACTTCTTCTTGAATTGCAACACGTTCAGATTTCGTGTTTGAACCATTTGAAGATTGAAGAGAAAGGTCACGCATTCGTTGCAGGATATTGGTTGACTCATTCATTGCACCTTCAGCTGTCTGTGCAATAGAGATACCATCGTTCGCGTTTTTTACAGCCATATCTAGGCCACGACTTTGCGACGTTAAGCGGTTAGAGATTTGTAGGCCTGCA